>CAKZYM010001228.1 GCA_937884685.1 uncultured Calothrix sp. | reverse complement strand
AAGCGGGGTGCAGAAGGTTGTAAAACGGTTGCTGCACCGCTGTCTCCCATTTGCAAAGCTGTTTTAGCTGCGGTTTGCAACATGGTAGCAGCACCTGCTCTATCCCCTTGTTGCAACTTGGCTTCCGCTAGCTGGGTTTGTCGATATTTTGCTAGTGCTAAGACATGGGGTTGAACTTCTGGATTGTTGGTAGGTTGATATGCTCTAATTGTGTTAATTTCTATAGGAATGTTATCCGAGAGCAATCCGGTCATATTAGTTGCTGGGTCGTCGTAGCGAACTTGTATTTGAGCTACTGTATGATTACCTTCGGAAAATTGACCTAAATAAATATTGGCTAAAACTGTTCTTTCACTATCTTTCATGATGTCACCCAAGCGAACCGCAAAACGTCCGTCTGCTTCTTGCTGCACTGGTAATTCGATGGTATCGGGGAATACTTGTGCAACTGGTTTAAGTTCAGCTAAGCGAACTTTGGGCATTAAAGAAATTAGTAGATAAGCATTGGTTAAACTAACAGTTTGGATGCGGTTGAATAATTGAGTAAATTTATTTTCTGCCTCTTCTGGTTGTGCGATATGCGACAAGCTTCCACCGCCTGCATCAGCAATTTCTTCGAGGACATCTTGGTTCCAATTGTCGCCGAATCCCAGAGAGTTTAGGGTTAAACTATAGTCAACGGCTAAGTTAGCGAATTTTATACAGCGTTTATTATCACCATGTTCGTTTTCCCCATCGGTTAATAAAAATGCTTGAGAAATAGCTTCATTTTTGCCCTTCGCTAATTCCTCGATTCCCAAACGCAAACCTTCGTCAATTGAAGTTCCCCCATCAGCACTGAGGCGATTTATTTGCTGTTTTATACTTTCTCTGTCTTCAATTACCTGGTTGGGAACCAGTACTTTCGCTCGATGGTCGAAAACCACAATACTCAGGCGATCGCCATTTTTTAATCTATCAACAATGCGGTTTGCGGCTTTTTTGACGGTTTCAAGGGGACGACCGTTCATGGAACCGCTATGGTCTAAAATCAAGCATAAATTAAGTGGGACGCTACGGTCGAGATTTTCCACCTTCGCGGTCAGAGAAACTGCCAACTGGCGTTGAGAGCTTGATTGATTTACGTCCAGATTGCTATCATTGAGTTCGGGCAATAAGCTAACTTTCATTAATTGCGGTTCCTTGCACGGACTATACATTATATATAAATAACTCCAGAAGGCAGCCAACTCGCTACGGAAACTCAGGAGTGTGATTCAATATATTAAATGATATTCATAATTTCACTTGCTAGATAATAAAATTGCTCAGAAATAGTAATTTTTAGAGGAGAAACAAAGGGAAGAATGCGAGACAAGGAGACAAAGGGACAAGGTGACAAGGAAAATACAAGACAACTAACAATTAACAACTAACAACTAACTACCAACAACTAATTTTGTAAAAAGCGAGAAATCCACACCTCCACAGTCTTTATCCTCGCGTTAGTATGTACTACAGTTAATAGCGTTAATTAAGGCAACGGTTGGAAAATGGAACATTCACCCATCAAGGCTATGCAAGCGCCTTACACGGGCGATAATTTGTATCGCACCCCACCCCCAGATTTGCCTTCACTATTGTTGAAGGAACGTATCGTGTATCTGGGAGCGCCACTGGTGCCAGAAGTTACTAAGCTAATTATTGCTGAGTTGCTGTATTTGCAGTCAGAAGACCCAGAAAAGCCAATAAAAATTTATATTAACTCTATTGGTACGAGTTACGGTGACCAGCCTATTGCTTTTGAGACAGAAGCTTTTGCTATATACGACACAATGAGGTACATCAAGCCTCCTATCCATACTATTTGTATTGGTCAAGCCATGGGTATGGCAGCGATGTTACTTAGTGCTGGAACCAAAGGTTGTAGAGCAGCTTTACCTCATGCTTCTATTGTTCTTAAGCAACCTATTAGCGGTACCAGAGGACAAGCAACCGATATCCAAATTATGGCTAAAGAGGTGTTTGTCAATAAAGAAGCAATGGTAGATATCTTTTCTCGCAACACCGGACAAGATAAAGAAAAAGTTAAAAAAGATATGGACCGCTTGCTGTATATAACTCCCGACCAAGCTGTAGAATACGGTTTGATTGATAGAGTTTTTGAAAGTAAAGCGCAACTAGACTCCGAATCTGCCGCAACAGCTGGAGTTTTATAAACAACCGAGTTGAAATTATATATCGGGTGAAATTGATTTTCAGTTCATCCTTAAGCAGTTTATCGCCGTCATAATTTAAAGTTTCCCAGAAGCTGCGGTTTAACCCCAACTAACCGAAATAATTTTAGATTTTGCGGAAAGTTGAGCCATTGCGGTCTTGGGTCTCGAAATTTATTTATGGGGACAATCGCGCGGATGTCAAGCACAGACAAGCTGAGAAGACCGTAAATCCAAAATCCAAAATCCAAAATCCAAAATTATTTGATTTCTGTATAACTTCTAAGTTTTGATTTCATCCCCAATTAATTGAAAACGGAGTCGAAAATATGCCAATAGGCTATCCTAGCGTTCCTTATAAACTACCAGGGGAACAGTATACTCAATGGGTTAATATTTATACTCGTCTTGCCAGAGACCGCATCATATTCTTAGGTGAGGAAGTAAACGACCAGATAGCGAATGAGATTATAGCTATCATGCTATATCTTGATTCTGAAGACCCAGGTAAAGATATTTTCTTATACATAAATTCACCTGGTGGTGTTGTTACATCTGGTTTGGCGATTTACGACACCATGCAGCACATCAAGTCTGACGTGGTAACAATTTGTTTGGGATTAGCCGCTTCAATGGGTTCATTCCTACTAGCTGGTGGAACCAAAGGTAAACGATTAGCATTACCTCATTCGCGAATTATGATTCACCAACCTTCCGGAGGAACTCGCGGACAAGCAACCGACATCCAAATCGAAGCCCAAGAAATATTACGGATTCGTCACCAGCTTAACGGTATTTACGCTAACAACACTAGTCAATCAATCGAAAAAATCGAGAAAGACATGGACCGGGACTTCTTTATGTCAGCAGAAGAAGCCAGAGAATATGGCTTGATTGATAAAGTGATTGAAGAACGACCAGTTTAGAAGAGATGGGGGGATTGGGAGATGGGGAGACAAGGAGATAAGGGGACAAGGAGACAGGGGGAAAGAATAAATAACTCCTAACTCCTAACTCCTAACCCCTAACTCCTAACTCCTAACTCCTAACTCCTCATTGCTCACTGTTCCCTGTTCACTGTAC
>CAKZYM010001227.1 GCA_937884685.1 uncultured Calothrix sp. | reverse complement strand
AAAAAATCTTCTGACAATAGTTTTTTAGAGCAATCAATTTGTTCTAATATATTTTTTACAGCCTCGCTTTCTTGAGGATTTTTACGAACTATGGAACAATTTTCCATTTGAGCTAAGGAAATAACATGGGCTTCTTCAAGAGACGAAGGTTCCATAAAATCTTGATAAGCTTTCGGTTTTGCTGAAAGAATAACGCTACCTGAATTTTTTAAATCATTAACATCACATCCCAAACGAATTGCTGTGTAGTGTTGAATTTCGTTAAGTCTAGGATGTTGAAATGTATCCAAGCTCTGTGCAGTCATAAATTTATAATCAATTCGGGAACTTACTTAAATACACTCAAAACTTGCTCTATTTCATCAAGGTAGTAATAAATTAAGATTTATTAAATATATCCAGGATTTATAATGCTTAAATCACAATATGTGCTTTAACATTCATAACCAACCAATTAACTCGTATAAATTATGAACTGGTGGCAAAGACTCAAGAAAAATCCTTTAGCGCGATTTGGGGCAATTATACTGATAACCTTTTATATTATGGTAATTTTCGCGGACTTTGTAGCGCCTTATGACCCATATTATTCGCAGCCAAATGGTTCTCTACTGCCACCAACTCGGGTACATTTGAATAATAGAGAAGGAAAATTTATTGGCCCTCACGTTTATCCGACTATTCAAGGTGATACGGAATTAGAAACTGGTAAACGCGAAATAATTGTTGACTACAGTAAACCTTCTCCTTTGGGTTTATTTGTCCAAGGTTCCAAATATAATTTGTTTAAATTAAGTTTACCGCTACCACCAAAATGGGAAGAAGTAACTTTATTTCCCGGTATTCCATTAAACGTACATTTATTTGGCACTACTAACGATACAAGATTCAATATTTTAGGTACTGACGACCAAGCACGAGATGAATTCAGCCGTTTACTGTATGGTGGTCGCATTAGTTTATTTATCGGAATATTAGGTGTTGCAATTTCTTTCCCATTAGGTATGCTGGTCGGAGGAATTTCTGGTTACTTCAGCGGGTGGACTGATTCAGTCATCATGCGTGTGGTAGAAGTACTAATGACTTTCCCTAGCATCTATCTTTTAGTCACATTGGGTGCAGTCTTACCACCGGGATTAACCAGTACTCAAAGATTTTTACTGATTGTTTTGATTACGTCTTTTATTCGTTGGGCTGGTTTAGCCCGGGTAATTCGCGGACAAGTGCTGTCAATTAAAGAAAGAGAATTTGTTCAAGCAGCAAGAGCGATGGGTGCTAAGCCTTTATACATTATTGTTCGTCACGTTTTGCCCCAAACTGCAACCTATATTGTTATCTCTGCTACTCTTGCGATACCCAGTTTTATTGGTGCAGAAGCGATATTAAGTTTGATTGGCTTGGGAATTCAGCAACCAGACCCTTCTTGGGGTAACATGCTATCTTTGGCTACTAATGCTTCTATTTTGGTACTCCAACCTTGGTTAATTTGGCCTCCTGCGATAGTAATTATTTTGACAGTACTGGCATTTAATTTACTCGGAGATGGATTGAGAGATGCACTCGACCCCAGGAGTTTGGGAAGATAAATCGATTTTGGATTTTAGATTTCGGATTTTAGATTACCCCTCTTCTGTCACTTTCCGAAAAATTTTGTATTTTTATAATTTCAAAAGCCTTGTATACAAAACGATTGCGGCTTTATTTACTAATATAAAATCGAGACATATAGAT
>CAKZYM010001226.1 GCA_937884685.1 uncultured Calothrix sp. | reverse complement strand
CTCATAACTCCTCTCCTAACTCATAACTCCTAACTCCTAACCCCTAACTCCTAACTCCTAACCCCTAACTCCTAACTCCTAACTATTCCCAACTACCAATACATTAATTAATTATTAAAAATGTTTCTAACCCAAACCGTTCCTCGTCAAAAAGAAATTATTGAAGTTTTATTCCGCAATGGCTGGGATTATATGCGAAGGCTGATTACTCTTGGTAAAGCCGACGAACCCCAACTTCCTCCTCCTGCGGTTTTAAAGAATATTTTGGTGGATTTGGGTCCGGTTTATATTAAGCTGGGTCAATTACTTTCTACTCGTCCGGATTTACTGAGTGCTTCTTACATCGACGAACTTTCAACTCTACAAGATGATGTCCCACCCGTTCCTTGGGCTGATGTAGAAATACTCATCCGCAAGCAGTTAACAGGACCCTTAGAAGAAAGTTTTGCCACAATTAATCCCGTACCTGTAGCAGCGGGTTCTATTGCTCAAACACACAAAGCTACTCTTGTCAGCGGTCAGGAAGTTGCAATGAAGGTGCAGCGTCCGGGAATAGGTCTGATTGTTGACCAAGATATTTCATTAATTCAAGGTATCGCTGAATTAGTAGCTCGTACTGAGTTTGGACAAGTCAATGATATTAAGGCGATCGCCGATGAATTTTGTAGCGCATTACAAGCAGAATTAGATTTTACCCGAGAAGCAGGTTTTACCGACCAGTTACGACGCAATTTATCCGAAGGTAGCTGGTTCGACCCTAAAGATATAGTAGTTGCCAAAATCTACTGGGAATTAACCTCGCCGAAATTAATGGTGATGGAATGGCTTGATGGTGCGCCGATTTTGTCGGCAACTATACCCAATGAAAATAATAAAGAAACGAATCAGGAAACAGAGCGTCAAAGAGTTACTAGCCTATTATTTGCTGTTTTCTGTCAGCAATTATATGTAGACGGTTTCTTTCATGCAGACCCCCATCCCGGCAATATATTTTATCTTGACGACGGTCGGGTTGCTTTGCTTGACTGCGGTATGGTCGGAAGACTCGACCCAAGAACCCAGCAAATATTAATAGAAATGCTGCTCGCGATTGTGGATTTAGATGCTCCTAGATGCGCTCAGTTGACTTTACAGCTATCGGGTGCATCCAAACCGGTGGACATGTCGCGTTTGGAAGCCGATTATGACCGAATGCTGCGAAAATATTTCAATCTCAGCTTAGCTCAGCTGAATTTTTCTGAGATTGTTTACGAAGTTTTTCAAGTTGCTCGTAACAACAACATCCGCTTACCCAGCAACATGGGACTCTACGCTAAAACCATCGCCAATTTAGAAGGATTAGCTAGAGGGTTCAACCCAGAAATAAATTTTATCGAAGAAATCAAACCTTTTTTAACAGACTTATTTCGCAAACAGCTAGTTGGGGATTCACCAGTTCGTTCTCTTTTGAGAACAGCACTGGATTTAAAAAGTCTTTCCTTACAATTCCCCCGTCAAATCGAATACTTCTTAGAGAAAGTAACAACAGAAACATTACAGTGGAATTTAACAGTCAAAGGTTTAGACAGTTTGCGCCGCACCACAGACGATGCAGCCAATAGGCTATCTTTCAGTATATTAGTAGGTTCCCTGATAATGGGTGCAGCAATTATTTCCACCAATGCTCAAACCGCCCAATTATCTTTAATTAGTAATATTCTATTTGCTGCTGCGAGTTTATTAGGACTGTGGTTGGTTGTTAGCATTTTGCGCTCGGGAAGATTGCGGTAATCAGTTAACAGTTAACAGTGAACAGTGAACAGTTAACAGTGAACAGTGAGGAGTTGAGAGTTAGGAGTTAGGAGTTAAGCTGTTGTGCATTTAAATTGTATATTCGGACGGGCAGGGATGCCCATCCTACAAGAACTTGACATTTTTGTTTATTTAATTTAGATGCGTTTTAACTTAAAAATACTTTATTTGCTTCCCACTCTCCCCACTCTTCCCCCTCTTCCCCCTCTCCCCCTCTAAAACTTTGACCTTTGACCTTTTAAAGCTTTAATCTGGTATATTATGCACCGTTTGAAATCAGAAATATGTCTATTATCATTGCTCAGGATTTGAGCAAAGTTTATCCAGTCGCTATTAAGGAACCGGGTATTAAAGGTACAGTCTCTCATTTCTTTCGCCGCAAGTACCGGGAAATTAAAGCTGTTAATAATGTTTCTTTTGAAATTGCACCTGGTGAGGTGGTTGGCTTTTTGGGAGCAAACGGTGCGGGAAAAACTACTACTCTCAAAATGCTGACTGGGTTAATTCACCCAAGTAGCGGTAATGTACGAGTCGCTAATAATATTCCGTTTCAACGTAAGGAACCTTTTTTACAGCAAATCACGCTGGTGATGGGACAAAAACAGCAGTTGTTATGGGATTTACCCGCTCTTGATTCTTTGAGAATTAATGCTGCTGTTTATAGTATTTCCGATAAGGAATTTCATCTTCGAGTGGGAGAGTTAACTGAAATGCTTTCGTTGGAAGGGAAATTAACTCAACCTGTAAGAAAAATGTCTTTGGGTGAACGGATGAAAGCTGAACTATTAGCTGCACTTTTGCATCGTCCCCAGGTATTATTTTTAGACGAACCAACTTTGGGTTTGGATGTCAACGCTCAAGTTAATGTCCGCGATTTTCTGAGGGAATACAATCAGCGCTATCAAGCAACTGTTTTATTAACCAGTCACTACATGGCCGATATTACAGCTTTGTGTAAGCGAGTGCTTTTGATTCACCAAGGAGAATTAATGTATGACGGTAGTTTAGATGGGTTGTTAGAACGGTTTGCTCCTTACCGAGTGATTAATGTGGAATTAGCGCAAGCTGTAGACTTAGTTCGATTGGAGACATTCGGAGAAGTGCAAGCCCATGACGGAAGAATGGTTGGTTTTATGATTCCTCAAGAAAAATTGACCAGTACTGTATCACGTATTTTATCTGAGCTAGAAGTAGTTGATTTGACTGTTACAGAACCACCCGTTGAAGAAGTTATTGGGAAGGTGTTTCAGTCGGGAGGGGTGAACAGCTAACAGTGAGCAGTGAACAGTGAACAGTTATCAATTAACATTTTAAATTTTGCAGTTGAAAATAGCAGTCTCATGCTTCTGGTTCATCTAGAGACTGATGTAATTGTGCAATAATATTTTGGGCTGATTGAGGTTGAAAATTGCCAGCACGAAAATCAGCTAAAGTTTTTTGAGCGTTTTCTGCTATTTCTGCTCGACGACTTTCATTATAGAGATGAGAAAGGACGGAAACAGTGTCGGATAACTTGATTAAATCAGTTACTAATGAAGAATTGATAACTGTTAACTGATAATTGATAATTGAAAAATGGATAAATTAAATTTCGACGTACAAACAGATTTACTCAAAGCAATTCAAGGAAAAGCTGATAGCGTTTATTTTGAAGGAAAAGGATTAAAGTTACAGGATATTAGTCTTTCTGAATTTGAAATAAAAACAGATAATATTGATATCAATCCTCTGAAAGTTGTATTTGGAGAAGTCGAATTAAATCAACCAATAAATGCAGAAACTAAAATAGTATTAAAAGAATCTGATATTAACCAAGCTTTAAAATTAGAATTTATTCGGGATTTGCTACATGAATTCTTGACATTTCATACAGAAGAATCGATTGTCAGCATTTATCCTAAAAATATCCAATTCCGTTTACCTGGAAATAGTAAAATAATCGTAGAAGGAGAAATAATTTTAGATTCAGGTCTAGAAAAGAAACCTTTAGATTTCAAAGCTGATGTGCGTTTGCAGTCTTTAGAAAAGCCAATTGTACTTGATGAGTTGAAATGCAATACTCCTGAAGGGATTGAATTAGAAATTATAGTTGCATTAATAGATAAAATATACAAGTTGCGAAAATCACCTTATTTTAAATTCAAAGATGTAGCCTTAAGAATTAATACTCTAGAAGTGCAACAAGGTAGTATAATATTGTTTGCTCAAGCTCATCTTCAACAAATACCTGAAAATATATCCTTTAGGTCGTCAAATTGATGAGATGTTTATATGACTGGGGTATGATGTAACTTTTTATCGGAATTATTAATATAAACTAATCAATATTCCATATCTAGAATTATTAACCATGCAACAGTATGATGTTGTAATAATCGGTGCAGGACATAATGGATTAGTTTGTGCTGCTTATTTATTGAAAGCTGGCTATAGCGTAGCATTATTAGAAAAGCGCTCGGTACCTGGTGGAGCAGCTACTACAGAAGAACTTTTACCGAAAGAAGCTCCGGGTTTTAAATTTAATTTGTGCGCTATTGATCACGAATTTATTCACCTCGGACCAGTAGTTGAAGAATTAGAGTTAGAAAAATATGGATTGGAATATTTAGATTGCGACCCAGTTGTATTTTGCCCCCATCCTGACGGAAAATATTTCTTGGGACATAAATCCTTGGAGAAAACTTGTGCGGAAATCGCTCGCTACTCTCAACGCGATGCTTTAAAATATAAGGAATTTACAGAATATTGGGAGCGTGCTTTGAGTGCAATGATTCCCATGTTTAACGCACCACCAAAGTCAATTTTAGATATTGCTGGTAACTACGATATTAGTAAAATAAAAGATTTATTTTCGGTAATTGGTTCTCCTTCCAAAACCCTGGACTTTGTACGCAATATGTTAGCGAGTGGGGAGGATATTCTTAATGAATGGTTTGATTCGGAATTTCTCAAAGCACCTTTAGCTAGACTTTGTGCGGAATTAGGTGCCCCACCTTCACAAAAAACTTTGGCAATTGGTGCGATAATGATGGCGATGCGTCACAATCCGGGAATGGCTAGACCTCGTGGTGGAACTGGTGGATTAACCAAAGCTTTAGTCAAATGCGTGAAGAGTAAAGGTGGAGATATTTTCACCGACCAACATGTAGAAAAAGTGTTGATTGATGATGGTAAAGCAGTTGGTGTTCGGGTTGCTGGTGGTAAGGAATATCGCGCAAAAGAAGCGGTAATTTCTAACATTGATGCACAAAGATTATTCATGCAAATGATTGATAAAAGCGATTCAGATGCAGCCGACCCAAACTTACATGAAAGATTAAAACGTCGTATTGTTAATAATAACGAAACTATTCTTAAAATTGACTTAGCATTAAACGAACCGCTACGTTTTGAACACCACGAACACAAAGACGAATATCTAGTTGGTTCAATATTAATTGCTGATTCAGTTCATCATGTAGAACAAGCTCATAGCTTATGTACCTTGGGTCAAATTCCCGATGATAATCCTTCAATGTATGCAGTTTTACCCAGCTATCGCGACCCTAGTTTAGCACCTCCAGGAAAGCATACTTTGTGGATTGAATTTTTTGCTCCTTATCAAATTAAAGATGCCAACGGTACTGGTTTAAATGGTACTGGTTGGACTGATGAATTGAAGAATAAAGTAGCAGATAGAGTCATAGATAAACTAGCTGATTATGCGCCAAACGTAAAAGATGCTACTATTGCTCGTGCTGTGGAGAGTCCTGCTGAATTAGGTGAAAGATTGGGTGCTTATAAGGGGAATTACTATCACATTGATATGACCTTAGATCAGATGATTTTCTTCCGTCCCTTACCCGAAATTGCAAATTACAAAACCCCGATTGAGCAGTTATATTTGACAGGTGCAGGGACTCATCCCGGTGGTTCAATTTCTGGAATGCCCGGACGTAATTGTGCTAGGGTATTTTTGCAGAATAAACAACCCATGCAGCAAGGTTTGAAGGATGCGAAAGAAACGATTACTTCTACTTTTGAATCGATGTTTAAGAAGTAAGGAAAAAAAAGGTTAGAGGTAAAATATGAAAGGTTAGAGTTTAGAGGTTAGAGCAAAGGTAATTACGTAGGTTGGGTTAGGCAGGAAAACTAATTTGAATTAATCAAGATAATTTTAATTCATCATGTCGTAACCCAACATTACGATTAAGAAACATTTGAAAGATAGTAATATATTGGAGACTACATTCCGTACCAAACCCATCATTTCTCATGTCTACATATATTTCCGAATCTTTAACAAATCAAATTTTAAATATCGATAAAAACCGTTGCTGCTATTGTTTAACAACTGAAGTAAATAGCAGAATACCTGGGGTTTGCTGAAAAAGCCACTTAATCTAAAATAGAACCCACAGAGCTTAACAATATTGGGTTTTGCGGCTTGAATTCTAAATTTAAGCGATGATTTTAGAAAAAAGTGCAAAGGTTTCTCACTTGTACACCACATAAGCTTGCACAAGAAAATGTCATCCTCGCTACAGATGACAAGCTACATGCAAAACTGATGCAATAGAAATAGCGTAGCTAATCCACGAGCATGACACAACAAGTTTTAGTTTTAGGGGGAAGAGGACGTATCGGTAATAGCGTGGCTGAAGATATTACTAAGCATACGCAAGCAGAAGTTACTGTTACCGGACGTAGAAGTTTAGAAAGTGAGAATAAAACCTCTTTTAAATATTTAGCTTTAGATTTAGCAGAAATAGAAAAGCTACGCGAAGCTATTTCTAATAGCGATATAGTGATTCATTGCGCTGGTCCTTTTCATTATCGAGATACTACGGTATTACAAATTTGCATTGAACAAGGTGTTAACTATGTAGATGTCAGCGACCATCGCTCCTATACGAGTAAAGTTTTAAAGCTTCACGAACAAGCAGTTGAAAAAGGTGTCACAGCGGTAATTAATACAGGCATTTTCCCCGGTATTTCTAATAGTATGGTGCGTCAGTGTGTGGAAAAGTTTGATGAACCAGAAAAAATTCATCTAAGCTATATTGTCTCGGGTTCGGGTGGTGCTGGGGTTACAGTAATGCGAACTACTTTTTTAGGTTTACAAAATCCCTTTGAAGCTTGGATAAATGGTAAGTGGGAAACAGTCAAACCCTACACCAATAGGGAAACTGTTAATTTTCCTCAGCCCTATGGAGAAAACGGTGTTTACTGGTTTGATATGCCAGAAACATTTACTTTACCAAAAGCTTTCCCCACAGTAAAAAGTGTAATAACTAAGTTTGGTTCGGTTCCAGATTTCTACAATCATTTAACTTGGATAGCGGCGAATATATTTCCTAAATCATGGATACAAAATTCCGGTGGTGTTGAGTTTCTATCTCAAGTTAGCCATTTCATGACTGATGTAACTGATAATTTTAGCGGTATTGGTGTAGCGATTCGCTCGGAAGTTAGAGGAATCAAAGATGGTCAAGCAAAAAGCTACTTCTCAACTTTAGCCCACGAAAACACCTCAGTAGCTGCTGGTTATGGTGCAGGAAGTATAGCTGAATTCTTGCTCGGGGGTAAATTGAAAAAACCAGGTGTTTATCCCGTGGAAGAAGCTTTGACAACTGACTTATTTGAAGAAGCAATGCAGTCTAGAGGCATGAAGGTTCATCAGCAATGGCTATAGAATTAGCTTAAGCAACAACAAGCAATAATATAAATCTATCTTAAGTATTATTCGGATAATCAAATCTAATCATACGGCTTACACTCTTACAAAGATGGAAAAAATATGTGATTATATCAACAATAAGAGAAACAAGAATCTCTCCCAAGAGAGAGAAATTAACAACTGCTTGCTGCATTTTCTTCACGGTTGAATTGGATAGCAGTAACCAGTTAAATTGAAATAGAGCCAGTAGAAAGGCGGTGATTATTACCCGCTTTAACTTGCCTCATCCATGTCATTAACTTACTGTATGGGTGTATTATGGTTTATTCAGCTTGTATAAAAGACAGGCATAAAAACTGTGTTTCTAGGTTCTTTTCTAAAAATATTAGTAATTACTTGAAAAATCGTTTATCTTTGTTTTCTGGAAATTCTGTTATCTTAATTGTTGATAGCGATGCTGATAACTTACTATTAACAAAACAAATAGTTAAGTTATTAGGGTTTAGTCCCATTACTGCCAAAGATGGAGAAAGTGCTTTAGAAATGATTGAACAATATCAGCCAGCGCTTGTATTGTTAGAGGTCATGTTACCTGAAATAGATGGTATTAATGTTGCTAAGCACTTACGCGAGAACAAAAATTTAGTTCCTGTAATTGCTCTTACAAGCTTACCTAGCGATATGTTTCGAGACCAAGCTTTGATGGCTGGTTGTAATGGATATATTGAAAAACCTTTCCAAATAGAGTATTTGGAAACTGCTATTAAGCAGCTTCTTTTTTTACCTTCTGCTACATTCAGCTATCAAAAATAGATTAATAAAGCCAACTAACTTTTTGATGTGCTAGTTTCAATTTTACTGGCAATATTTTTGTTATACCAATTCATAGATGGTGTTGCACTAATTCCATGAGCCATTACTGAAACAACAACGGTAGTGTAAGTTATCCAAGAAATTTGTTGTCCTAAATCTCCTTTTAATCCATTATCAAGAGCATAGGCAAGATAGTATAAAGAACCTACTCCACGAATGCCAAACCAGCCAAATATCCAACGCTTTTGAGAATAAAACTTTTGATGATGTGGATATATGGTTTTTTTGCCAATTGTACTTATAAAAACTCCTAAAGGTCTAATTAAAAAGAATAGTAAACATATTACTAGAATTGATTGCGATGCAAAATTTACCATTGGTTGATAAAGCAAAATTGTGCCTAATAACAAAATAGTTGCTATTTCTAAAAGCTTTTCAACTTGTTCGATAAATTCTAATTGTGCTAATGGCTTTTCTGAATTATGGTAACTTCTTTGCATCACTAAACCAGCTACAAATACTGCTAAAAATCCATAACCATTAACAACTTCTGTTAAAGAATAGGTGAGCAAAATAGCGCTTAGGGCTATAAAATCTTCCATTAAATCATCGACGGGGTGAAGTTCTTTAATCTTGTTCTCTAGCCAGACAATAGCTTTTGCAACTAAAAACCCCATAATAATTCCAGCACTAATTGCCCAAATTAAATCAATTCCGACCCAATCTTTAATCCAATTACCCCAATTATCATCTTTTAAAGCATAAATACCAAAATAAACGAAGGGAAAAGCTAGCGCATCGTTTAATCCTCCTTCGCTAGTCAAACCAAAACGTAATTCATCATTATCACTTGTATCTTTTAATTGAATAGCAGAGGCTAATACAGGGTCAGTTGGTGCTAAGATAGCTCCCAATAAAACTGCTGAACCCCAATCCATTTCCAGAAAGAACTTCCCAACCGCAGCAATTGAAAAAATTGAAATTGGCATTAAAATTCCTATGAACCGCAGGGTAGTATCCCAAGCTGCGAACTTGAAAGGACGAGAAATTTTTAAACCGCAGCCAAATACAGAAACAATTACTACAAATTCCGTTAATCTTTTGAGTAATTCAACATTAAATATACCTTCACGACGCAGTTCTACTAAACCAAAACCGTAAGGTCCGATGGTAATACCTACTATCAGATAAATAATAGCGTAGGAAAATGGCGAGCGCGAAATTAAACCGGAACCTAAAGTTACGAATAGTAAGAGTAAACCAACCACGAGCAGATTAAGAATATAAGTATCTACCATTAATTTTTTACTCCTGCTACTTTCACTTAATTCTGTAAGTTTAAAAGCGTTCCAAATAATTAAATATCTCCCACAGGTAGATTTACGCGAGATATTTTCTCTACCAATAGAGAACGCAAAAATCAAACCAACAGTAATTAAAAACAGTTAGTCTAATAAGATAATCATTAATTTAGTAACGGCAATGATACAGGTAAAAAAACCAAAAACTCCCAGATTTGTCCAATTGACTGAATGGATTTTAAACCCTTACAGATGATGGAAAAATCTGCCAAAACTTATGGAGACACTTTCAAATTATTTCTAGTTGGGAATAATCCAATGGTGTTTATCAGTCATCCTCAAAAGTTATTAGTGATTGAAAAATTGGTGAAGCCTTCGATGTTCGTAATTCCATGCAGGAAATTTCCCTCAGAGTTATCTTACAAGCAGTATTCGGACTTAATGAAGGGGAACGTTACAACGAAATAATAAGGAAGGAACAATATCAATTCAACACAAGATTTTTTCTCGAATCGCCACAAGTTTTAATTCCGAAACGGAACTCATAAACAAGAAACAATTATAGGAAATATCTCCAATAGCATAAATAAAGTTGTTTCAATCCCGTTTCCGGGATTCATAAATAAGAAACGTAAAAGAAAAATATCAAATAGTTTTTTCTTTAGATAGTTTCAATCCCGTTTCCGGGATTCATAAATAAGAAACAATGGACTGATGAACCAGATCGCGCTTATTGGATTGTTTCAATCCCGTTTCCGGGATTCATAAATAAGAAACAGTGAGAAGTTAGCGTATAAAGAATTAATACGATTGTTTCAATCCCCTTTCCGGGATTCATAAATAAGAAACATAGAGTTGCATG
>CAKZYM010001225.1 GCA_937884685.1 uncultured Calothrix sp. | reverse complement strand
ACTGTTCACTGATGATGGCTTAAATAACAATGACAATCGGGTCTTTCAATCAACGAACCAACCAAAGCATTTAAAGCCACGGCTGCTAATAATCCACCACCAAGGGTTCCAATAGTGGTAATATACTCCACATTTGAATGCATTAAACGCCGTTTTGCTGCGGGAGCGTGATTAAAACCTATCGGCATTCCTATAATTAATGATGGTTGTAATTTATTTTCTTCTATCAGTTGCAATGCTGACATTAAGACCGAAGGAGCATAACCAATTACTAAAATACATCCCGGTTTTAACTGCTTTAATTTTTCCAGACATTGCTTATCCTGTCCAAATTTTTTCTCCGCTTCGTCAACACTATGAATGTGGGGGTCGTCAATTAAAGTATTAACTGTCCCACCTAAATGCGCGATTCTTGTATGGTCCAGTGATGCAGAAACCGGGGAAACATCAGCGACAATTTGACAATCGTCATCGAGATTGTGTCTTGCTGCAACTATTGCATCTTTACTCAACCGAATAAAATCAACTAAGCTGACATCACCACAAGCAAACACCAGCTTAGAAAGTAAATCCTTTTCAATTTCGTTTTTCTTTGATAAATCCGGCAATATTTTTTGCAGCGACTCGCTAAAATCTTCAGGTTGGATATTACGTTCTGCATCTAAACCATCCCAAAGTTTGTCTAAATCTTCTAATCCAAAAGCCGATTCTATTTCTACTTTTTTTAATTGTTCTAATACTTTTAACTGGGTATCCTGAAAAGATTTATCCCTTTGCAAAAATTCTTCTAAAGCTGAAGCTGTTTGACGCAATCTCGCTAACTGTTCCGTAACCGAGTGATACTGTTGCTGTAACTGGGAAGCCAAAGCATCAAAACTCATCACCTCCGGAGAATCCAGTAATTGACGAATATCGTCTAACTGAAAACCCTGAGATTTCAACGCCAAAATCCGCCGCAACTGTTGCACATCAGCATCAGTATACAGACGATAATTACCGGAGGAACGTTTTGCTTCTGGTAGTAACCCCAATGCGTGATAATGCCTAACCATCCTCGGAGTCAAACCACCACCAACAACGACCGTAAGCTGCTTGATTGTTAGGTGCTTGTTTGCCATTCATGTATTTTAACTGAATTGGGGGATTGGGGATTAGAAGTAGGAAGTAGCAAGTAGGAAGTAGCAAGTAGGAAGTAGTAAGTAGTAAGTAGCAAGTAGGAGTTAGGAGTTAAGAGTTAGGAATTATTAATTCTCCCCCTCTTCCCACTCTTCCCCCTCTCTCTTCATTACTCGTTACTTCTTACTTCCTACTTCCTTTATTTTCCATTTTTCCGCTAGCAAGGTAAAGAAAACAATCCCGCAAAAATCGGCTGCTAAATCAACTAAGTCAAAACTACGATTTGGTGAAAACATCTGCAAGCATTCTTCGATTAAAACAATAATACTAATAATAATTGGTACAAAAGGAAGGGGAATATTAAAGATATTTATTTTACGTTTATTAAATGCTAAATGTCCCAGAAAAGCCGAAAATCCCATTAATAGAAAATGTAAAATTGTATCGTAATATGGAAATCTCTCTATTTCATTCGGAATAATCTTTAAATAAGCAGATATGGATATTGATATACATATGCCAACATAAAACCAAAATGCAATAAACCAAGGACGATTTTTATTCATTATGATGATATTAAAATTTAAAATGCGTTTGTTAATACCTTCAAGCATAACAAACGCAATTCCGTAATTTAACTTGTACTAATAGTCATAAATTAAACTAGCTTTCTACCGTATCCGGGTCAACACCCATTTCCCGTAATTTCGCTTTTAACTGTTCTAATTGTGCTTCTGCTTCTTCAGCACGCTGACGTTCCTGTTCTAATTGTGATTCTGCTTGCTGTCTTGCTACAACCTCTTGCTGTAGAGCTTCGGCTAATTCATCCGGTATCAGCAGTTTCTCTCCGGTATCTTCTCGATAAAAACCAATTATGCTTCCTTCAATTTGCAAGCGTAATTCTAAAGGTTCGCTACGACTATCAGTAATAGGTTCGTAAATTTCTCCCTGCAAACGATAACCGCGTAATTTCTCTTCTATCCACTCACCTTTTGGGTCGAAAAGCCAGTATTCTTTGACACCTAACTGTTCGTAAAGCATCTTTTTGAATACCTGGTCTTTATCTTGAGTTCCTGCGGAAGTCATTTCAAAAATTACGCTGGGAACTTGTCCTTCTTCCCATAATTTATAATTGTCTCTTCCTCCAGGAGGGACATCAAAAATTACCATTACATCGGGTGCAACTCGTAATTTTGGAAATCCTTTTGAGTAGTATAAAAACTGGTCTGCTAAAACCGTTGCTTGACGATTTGCGAGATACTGTTTGATAACTTCAAGAGTAGTTAACAAAGCATAAAGATGGTCAAAAGTTTCAGCCACCGGTTCTCCATCAGCGCTCGGATAAAATATTTCTTGTATTTCTGTTTGCTCTGCGACAGGTAAGGTTGCTGTCATGATTGATTTTGGATTTTAGATTTTAGATTTTAGGTTTTGGATTTTAGATTAGTTGGAAATTAATAATTACCAATTACCAATTACCAATTACCAATTATTTTTGCAAATTAATCTGTTCGAGCAACCAAGGGTCTACAGGTTGTCCATCTTTACGCTTTAATTCGATTTCTATCACCATCACTTCTTTAGAACCGGGAGGTGCGGGTTTTTTATGAAAAACGATGTTGTAATCGGCTGGATTTTGATTGTGTTCTTTTAACCAATCCTGGACTTTTGTCGTTGCAAAGAACGATTGTCCTTGCTCGAACATGGAAGTTATCTGCATTTGCAGGTTATAAGGGTTTAGTCTTCCCATTGTAAAGCTACCTTTGTAAAGAAATTTTGAGGGAGCAATATTATCCCAGTTGTTCGTCTTATGATAAACAATGTACGGCAGGGAGTGCCGGAATTCACGCTTGAGGAGCTAGTTGCAAGACTAGGATAACACTGATACCGGAAAAGCCAGTGTGCCCAAGAAGCTAAACCCTTGTGGTTTATGCACTTCAAAATTTTTCAGGATGAGCAGGCTTTTGTCTGCTCCCTAATATTTTTTAACTACTCTTATATATAGTTG
>CAKZYM010001224.1 GCA_937884685.1 uncultured Calothrix sp. | reverse complement strand
AATAAGGTCGCACGCCTTAAAAATTCGTTGAAGATATCACAATACAGTTACCTTTGACCCTAAAAATTTGTTAACCTTTTGGTGCTTTGTTTGTGGGTTAGTACCCTTGGTTAAGGTACCAACCAAGCTTGCTTAAGGAATTTACTTAAGAAGCTTCTGATGTACTAGTTAGCTACTGTGCTACGTGTTGCTACGTGCTACGGTTGCTACGGTCTTCTATCTGGTTGTGTGTATTGTGATTCTTCAAAAAGTTTTTAAGCTTTCGGAGAAACCTAGAGTACTAATCGACTTTTCTTATGAACGGAATTTCAACTCGAATTAAAACAACTGACGCTTCAATTTTTGATTCCATACATCAAACTCCTTGATAAATAAAGTTTTCCTAGCCATCGTTCTTTGCTGCCATCAGCCCGGTGCCTCCCCGGAATCGTCTTAGGTTTTCACCCAAAACAGCGCTATGTGCGTGAAAAGTCTTTCCTCGCAGACAGTGGCATAAGCATTCTTGCCAGTTCCTAGAGTGCCATATCCGCGAACACTATGCTGAAAAACTGATCTATTACTCCGAAGAAAAAAATCCTTATTTACCAAGGGTTACAGCGACAGTTTATCCGGGGATACTAGAGTTTTTATCCGGGGATACTAGAGCGTTTGTTTTAACGCTATAACGTATATAGGACAAGGGTTTAAATGCCAATTTTGCGTTTTTTTTTTCTAAAACAAAACTAAAACAAAAACCCGACATAATTAAAACAAAAACCAGTCGCTTGAAGTTGATGGCTGGCTGGCGGTCATTTTTAAGTATTAATACTTAGATTTTGATGTCTAAGAGTATTCGGACAAGGGCGGCTTGTTGTAAGTTGAGGGGGCGTTTGCCTCGTTCAACTAATGAGACGAAATTTTGAGAAACACCAAGAACGCTAGCCAGCTTTGTTTGCGACCACCCTTTGGCAGTGCGTGCTTCTCTCATTTGGCTGCTAGTTAAGCTGATGTCTTCTGGTGTTATATCATTTGTTTTGGACTGTAATCGTCGTACCCCAGGTTTTGTTTTGGATGTTATGAGTTTGGGTATGGGGGCTGGGGGTTTTATGGTTAGCTTTGCGTTTAGCAGTTTCTTAAAGTAGCCTTTAGGCTTTTTATCCTTGCAGTCTGGTCTTAACCATTTGGGGTAGGTTCTCTTGTCAAATTCAATTTGCCAGCCCAGCTTGTTGAGAAGATGCTTCAAAGCATTATCCCAGCGTTTCTTAAGTTCATATGCTCTGCGGAAGTTTGATAAAGCTTTATCTATTTCTGAAAGGGTCAATGCAATTTCTAATAACTCTTTTACTCTGTAGTTTCCATCAAGCCGAACCCGACTGTCTAATGTTATGTGTATAGCTAATCTAAGTGTGAGTTCTTCGTGGTATGGGTCAATTGTCAAAACTTGCTGTGCTAAGTAACCAAATTGATATAAAGCTTCTCGCGATTCTGCTCCAGCTCTATTAAGAAAGTATTTAGTCCAAGTTCCGGGTTGTACGACTATTTGAACTTCTGACGGTTCTTCTATTTTTCCAGATAAATTCATCTGACCATATGGCACGATTGTGATGTTCCACATTCGACCTACAGGTGTACTGGCATTTATACCGCCTTTTTTGTTTTTACCTTCTATCCATAGGGCTTTAACTAATAAACAATCTAATGCGAATGCAGTTTTAGCTATTTCTAAAAGTTTATGATGTTTGGGTAAGTCGGTTCGCTTATCCCAACCTATTTCTTTCATCAAATCACTGCCATTGAGAATAAAAATATCTTCCCAAGGCTTTTCTTGTTTCATTGTGTAAGCTGCAAATATTAAATGCAGCTTGGCACTGGTAAACCCAAATTTATCAATAATTTGTTGAGCTTCATTCCAAGGAAGTAAAGTTATATCACCAGGAGTTGTAATATAATGCTCGATATAATTTTGAGGATTACCTTTAGCTTTGTGTTGCGAATATGCTGTCCCGTCCTCTTTTTTTTGCCATGAATCTTCTTTTTTTATTTGAGATTTAATGCTAGAAAGCATAAGTGCTGCTGTAGGAATTGCCTCAAACGCTTGCGATTTAAATAAGAAATTTTCTTTACTTTTTATATAGTTTTGAATATCATTATTTTTGATAATATTCTCATTTAAATTAGATATTTCATCAAGATTATAATTTTTTGAAAATATTGAATAAATCGTGCTATCTAATACTTGATTAAATATATCTTCAAAGAAATTTGAGTTATCTACTATTATATCTGGTGATTTTGTAACCGAAGCTGTATTTACTGAATCTAAGTATTGAGGGAAGTTATCGCGTATAACTTCCCTAATTTTTTCTTTGATTTCACATAAATTAATTAATCCATTTATATTGTTATTAGTGTTGGGCATAAAGTTATCTTCATTCATGACTTTAAAATCCTTGGTAAAAAGACGTGCCTTCTATAATTTTTGGGAAATAAGTAGGTAGGCACAATTAAACCGGCACTATATAACGTGCAGATTAGCCGTTTGTCCGATATATAAAACACTTTTATCCGTTAGAACAAAGTATACGCACGGCTGTCTCGGCAGCCGTGAACGTCCAGTCAATGGTAGCGATAGCGGCAGGTCTAAAGGGTTAATTCTTGCTACATTCACTGGTTATCTTCTCTTTGTTTGCGTTCTCTACGTTCAGTTAATGGTAACGATGGCAATTTAAGTAGGTCGATATTGTAATGGTTCATGCATCTTCCTTATCCCCTTTGTCTTTAGAATCATGGGGAATATTTTTCTTTGATTCTCTAGCTTCAATCGTTTCTATGATCAGTCTGCCAACTATATAACTGACAGACCTGTCTTCTTCAGTTGCCCATACTTCAAGCTTTTCTTTAATGTCTTTAGGGACATATACGCTCACTAGTGCTTTATCTGTTGGCATTAATAACTTGAACTATATAAAATTACCTCCTTCATTATCATTTCTTAAACTTACCTCAACAAATAGTCAGGTAAGGTACTTTTCATTGTGGTAAAGTAATAATATCATATCAGTATAAATAGCAAATACCCAAAATCCTTACGCTGCCAAAACTACAGCCGATTTTGGGGACAGATTCGTATTGTCTATTCCCGTGCAACGCCGCGTGTGAACAGGGGTGTATATATAGTTGTTTTTAAGGGAGGTCTAATTACATCAAAACATTGAAAACTCTTGTCCAGAGAGTGTTTCAGCCCTTGTATAAATGATTTATTACCTCTAATTGTCCAAGTTATCAGATAGGTGTCCAAGGGTATTGATACATGATTCAAAGTTATTGACGTATCGGATAACTAAGAATTTGCAGATAGTCAGCAACTTGATACATCACCACCGTATATCTATTTATTGGAGGGTAGCGATTAATATATGGCAAGCAAGAACTACTTAAGAAAATACAGAAAGCTCAGAAGCCTTTACGAGCAGACTTTAGGGAAGAAAATCTCAGATATAACTTGGTACAGATTAGTTTCTTCGATGAAGCGTCATTTAGGGTTTGTAGTAGAAAATCCTTCAAGTGAAGCGATAGTCAAATCAGTTGCACAATTTAAGTCACGCTATAAGCGATTTTCGTTTACGAGTGAAGATTTCCAAGAGTGTTGGGAAGTTTTTAATAAGTATAGAAACAGCAATCAAACCTTTACTTGTGACTCGTTTCTACACGACTTGACAAAAACATTAGAGATAAAAGAAATACCTAGAAGTACAAAATATCACTGGTTTAGTCGCTGTGGATTGTCTTATTCCGCTAATAAAAAGTTCAATAACGATGATTTTGCTTTAGTAGCACTTGGAGCCGCAAAATGGGCATTTAATAAGCGCATTACTGGCTCAAAATTTAATACGTCTAAACCTAAAATTGAAGTTTTAGCTATTGAATAAATATGACTCAAGAACGGAATTTCAAAATCAAACGATTAGAGTTAATTATTTTGAATTAATGAGTAACTGGAGAAAAATTGCATGGCTACTACAAAATTTCAGAACAACGTTCGGACAAGGTTGTACAAAAAGAATTATCAGGGTTTCTCACAAAGCGATTTTTTAGAAGCAGCAAAAAATATAGGCTGCGATGACTTAGATAACCCTACCCACGAACAAATAAAAGCAGGGGTACAGTACTTGATTGATAGACATAATCAATCTCTAAAAATTTCCGATTCAGAAAATTTAACAGAGGTTTTGACAGAATCGGAAACTATTCAAGAAACGGAAAATTCAACTGCTATTACCAACCAACAAAAAGAGCAATTAATAACAGTACAAGCCCAATCTATGGGGATAGAACTGACAGAAACAGAAATCACAGATATTTCTCAAACCGTTAGCGACTCATTTACCGACTTTGTGAGTGCTGTAGAAACTATCAACTCATTAATCAAAGATTATGCACAAAGTAAATTTGATTCTATAGAGCAACAAATCGATGCTAGTAATAACAACCTGCGCGACTACATTGATAAAAGAACTACTAGTTTGCAAAGAAAGAGTGTAGAAGGAGCCGTAACAACAAAGGAGATGTTAGAGCAAAAAAGCTCTAGTCTCAAAAGCTTCTCCAAAAGTCTCTCAGCAACATTCAAAACACAGTAAATATCTAACGTTTAGCAGAGCATTCAAACTACTATCAATCCTTATTCCTGCTCTATTCCTAATAGATTACTGCTACCAATCAATTAGCTATCACTTCAAATATCAAGCATATCTAGAAAGAAAAGACAGGGTACAGCAATACCAACAATGGATGCACTACCAATGCACAGAAATACTAACAGAAGAGAGGATTAATCGTTGTGAAAAATACTGGCAAGCTGAAAAATCTGGTTTCTTCAAAATCGCGCCACCTAGAAAAACAACTCCGTGGTAAATTCAATGCTTCCACAAACTTAGTTTATAGAGCATTAATGGGCGATAAAAAAGCACTAAAACTAATCGGTCAAATGGGTAATGATGGAGCAAAAATAAGCGAATTTGCACCAAAAGTTAAAGACAACATGATTGCTGCAATCAAAGGAGCGGAAGATTTAAATACAACTCTAGCAGCTATTTATAAACAAGCTGGAGTCAGTGGAGAACGCATCGAACGAGAAATACAATCAGCCACCCTCGCCGACGATAAACTAGCGAATCAATTAGAAGAATTAAACCTTGATTTTGAAGCAGCTAAAAGTAGAGAAGAATTGCGTCACAAACAAGCTAAAGAACATATTACATTAAAAGCTTGGGTAGACCGTCACATGATGAGTATTGATGGCGAATACAAGATGCTTCAGGAAGAATTAAAAACAGAAGTAAGACAGCAAACAATTGATTTACAACACGATAAAGAACTAGGTAATTATTATCTTGATGCTGGTGATAATGCTAGAGATGATTTAAAACCCAAGAAACAATATGCAGGTCGTTCAATAATTCAAAAGATTAAAGATACCATTCTTGGATTTTAGGTAATAGCAAATTATCACACCAATTAAACATATGTGGTGACATTACTTTATTAACTGACAATGTTAGAGCAATTTGACGAATTAGAAGAACAAGAACAATCAGAAACTACATCAGATACTCAATTACCCAAAGACTTAATAGAACATCTAGAAGAGCGTAAAAAAAATAGAAAGCAAGTAATTCAAACAACAGAACTAGTGCAGAAATATTTCATAAGTTGGTCATTAAGTGCTAGCGGATTTTTTCTCGCACGACTACTTTTATTAATCAACGGTGGTGCATCTCTATGGCTTGCAGCAGGATTATGTTTTTCTATTTGTTCAATCAGTTCAATAGTTGG
>CAKZYM010001223.1 GCA_937884685.1 uncultured Calothrix sp. | reverse complement strand
GGACTTCTCGTCCGCTTTCTCAACTTATCAGCGTTAAGGATTCCGAGAAAACAGCAGTTTCGATTATTGGTACCGCACAAAGAATGTTTCAGCGTTTTCTCAAACGTGATTTTGTCGGTGCTTTTTGCGGTAAAACAACGCTACCGTTGGATTTAGATGGAAAGCAGTTGATTGTATTTGGGCTGGATAGAAATAACCGAGATATTGTTGGTCCCTTACTTGCGGCTATCTTGCATATGATTGTGACTCGCAATGTATCGCGCACCGTACCCCGTTCTGACCCTTTGATTGTGGCTTTGGACGAATTACCAACTTTGTATCTACCAGCGTTAGTAAATTGGCTCAACGAAAATAGGGAAGATGGGTTTGTAGGGATTTTAGGATATCAGAATATTGCTCAGTTAGAGAAAGTTTACGGTAAGGAATTAACAAGAGCTATTTTTGGGGGAACTGCGACTAAGTTTATATTTAATCCCCAAGATACGGAATCAGCAAAGTTGTTCAGCGATTACCTGGGAGAAATGGAAATTCAGTTTAATTCCAAATCTCGCAGTACGGGTAAGGGTGGAGGTTCTCGCAGTACTAACGAGCATCATCAAAAACGACATTTATTAGAACCCGCGCAGTTTGCCAAGATGGGAACTGGGAAAGCAGTAATTATTAACCCAGCTTATCAGAGGGGTACAGAAGCCTATGTTCCATTGTTGCAAAAAATAAAGGTTCCTTTATCTGATATTCAGCAGATGAATTGGTCAGAAGATAAATGGGACTTAGTGCGAGAAAGATTGATTCAAAATAATTCTGTAAAGGTAAGTGATTCTGAGCGTTCTAATCAGTTTTTAGAACGTGTTCAATTGGCAGAAAAATTATTTCCATTACCCGAAAAACCCGCAACTATACCTTCTCCTCAAGAGCTTGCGAGTGTGTTTTGAGGAGGTAAAGAAGAAGCTTTTTATTCGAGACAGCAGAATTTAAAAAGTAAAAAAAATGCAAACACTACAGACAAATTGGAGTAATGAAATTTCATTACTTTTAGAAAAGTATCCTTCTTGGCAGAATATGTTAGCTGAAGCCATTGAAAAACCATTGTTTGAAACAGGCTACTGTCCTTTTGTTATAGAAATATTTGACCAATATGGTTTATTAGCTGGCAGGATTAATAAATTTGGATGCTATGAATGTACGAGAAATAGTAATCAGGAGAGTCAGTTTATAGCTTGGATGTTCGATGGAGAATTAGCAATTTTTTACGTGGATTCGCATATTTTACTCAACCGTATTCCTAAACAGGAGGAGTTAATACAATGAGTGATATATTTACTTTAAACTCCGGCGATGCAACTGCTATTCAACAGCATTATGAACAAATAATTGAAACTTTATTACGAACGTTACTAGATGTTAAAAATTCGAGAGATAATCAACGACAAGATTTAAAAATATTTGATGGTGATAGGTTAGTTTACGGACGAGATAATAATCAATTTAGAGACGAAATTTCTGGAATATCGGGACAGCTATTAAATCCTCAGCTAATTAGCGAACTTCAACAGTTACGCACTGCACCTGTTGGTAATGTCGTAGAAGGGGCAAATAATAAAAGAGTTGAATTAAACGGACAAGTTATTTTACAGAGTGATGAGAATGGTAAAGTAATTGTTAATAATTTATTAGGTGATAAAACGGTAAATAGAAGTCAAGAAAAGCCAGAAATCGCTAAAGAAAATAATTATAGTGAAGAGCGTCAAGACTTAAACCAAATTCATGAAGGTGATTTTCTAAATACTGAATCAAATAATCATTCATCTTCAGTTAAAGAGGATACAAATTTACCGCTTACTAATGGCTCAACACGAGTTAAAGAGTCCCTTCAAATTTTAGAAGATAGTCCTTTAAAAAATATCTTACTGGCTGAAGTTGAACAGTTGAGAACTGAGTTAAAAGCATTACAACAAGAACGTCATTTTTACCAAGAATTAATCGAACAAAGATTACAGCAACCAAAAAATACTTCATGGTGGCAGCAAGCTGTTAATAATGTTTCAACTGTGGTTCAAGGTGTGACTTCTGCTATTAAACTAGGAATGCAGGAGTTTAAAGCGAATTCTGTACAACATAAAGGTGCTGCATCTTTAAAAACTTTATTTCATCTCCAAACGCAACCTGGAGCAAATCAATACACTGCTGGTAATTATCAAATTTCTCGTCAAGGTTCAAAGTATGAAGTATCTAACTCTTCAACGGGAAAACTTTTAATGCAGTTTCGTTCAACTCCTTTAGGGTTAAAAGTTGAGCAAGGTAACTTAGATAGTACACAAATACAAGATGTTAGTTCTTTACAACATTCTCTTAATAAAAATGAACCTCTACCGACAACATTTACTCCTGTAGGTAAACAGGAAGCCGAATATTTTTCTCGTGTCGAAACAGTAACCAATGCTTTGGTGCAGTATGCTATCGCTCAACAAAGACAAGTTGAAATAGATGGTGTTTTTTCTTATAAATGGACAGCTAGTCC
>CAKZYM010001222.1 GCA_937884685.1 uncultured Calothrix sp. | reverse complement strand
CAGCTGCAAAATTTAATTTCAACTGTATGGGGAATAATGAGTGAGGGAGTGAGGGAGAGGTAATTGGGGAAGCGGTAGTTAACCCTAACCAATTACTAGCACCGTATAGGCAGTGGGGTTTTAGACCCCATTCGCCTCGATAACTAACTCTAATTTTCTAAGTTGATTCATATCAGAAGAATTTGAGGAACTTGTGAGGAAGGTTTGAAGACATATATCAAACTACTAGATCAAACTACGCTTAATTCAGCGGTTTGTGCAGCGTTGTTAAATTGCTGCATTTTTTATACATCCTCACGTTTTCTTCAAATTATATCTATAAAGTGAAGGTATAGAATTCCCAAGTAGTAAAACAAAATTAACTACGCAGCATAATTACTGTTTTCATCTATATTCAGAGTTATACATTATGCTTCTTAACTTCAGTATTATGACAGTAGAGGTTGAAATATGTTGAAAAATAAATCTACGCTCTGGATCGGTTTATTTGTAACTGCGGTAGCTGCTTTTACTGGGGGAATGCTGACGGGATATTTTTACAAAGCACCAAGTATCCCAAATAATCTTGCAGTATATGGTACGGACGAACAGGTAAGCAAAGTTCAAACTGATTTGTACATAAGTTTTGATTCTGAGCTTAATCAAAAGCAACAATTGGAAAAATTGTCTACTTTGATTTCACGCTATAAGTTTTGTAACTTACCAATAGAAGTCAAAAGCGTGAATAATGGTATCGCTACGATCAACTTGGACGAACATCCTTGGGTAAAACAAACAAACAAACCTCCTTCTATTCCTGGCTGTTCTGGAAGAAGTTGGCGTTATGTTTATTTTCAAGGTAGTGCGGGAGGTTATGCTACAGCTGCGACTTTAGCAAGAACTTTTGTCCAGCCGGACTATGAAGGAGATTGGATTAAAGGAGTTCGTTTTTCTTACTTAGGTAAGCCGATTCAAGATGGTGATTGGAATCATATCAGTTTGGATGGAGTTATCACTCGCGATAATCTACCGTAACAAATTCAAAATTACTTGCTACTTATATTCTGGAAATAGCACAAGTTTCGGAGACGTAGCAGTGCTACGTCTCTACACGAGTTTCAGGTTCTACTAATTTCTAAACAAAAGTGAAAGCCGGTTCGGAAATAGTTAAATCTGTGGAAACGTTTTCCAAAATTCCAATAACTTCACCTCTAGCTAAAACTTCTGGGTCATATATTAGCGCCGCATTAATCGAACCAGTTGAAGTTGGGAAGAAATCTAGCTCGTATAAATCTGCACTACCCTGCAATTGAATTACATCTTCACTCGCATTAAAATCTTTAACTAAACCGAAATCCGAATCACCTGTAGTAGAAGGGTCCCCGTCAGAATAGTAAACGCGGGTTGCATCAGCAAAAACAAATTTATCGCTACCTGCTCCACCTGTAAGAGTATCTTGTTCTCCAGCACCAAATCCTACCCCGCTACCCGTAGTAGTTGGATCGACCCCAATCAATTCGTCGTCACCTTCACCTCCATCTAAACTATCGTTACCAAATCCACCCGTTAAAGTGTCACTTCCAACACCACCAGTAATTTGGTCATTATCATTACCACCAAATAATCTATCAATCACGTTTCCACCGTTAACAGTATCGCTACCGCTACCACCTTTAATTGTATCGTTACCATCTTCACCGTTAATAGTATCATTGCCAGCTTCTCCTAAAAGCTGGTCGCTTTCGCCACCTCCGTTAATTTGGTCGTTACCTTCACCACCAAAAATATCATCTTGTCCCGATTGACCGTTAAGATTATCGTCGCCATTGTCACCAGAGATTAAATCAGTACCGGCTCCCCCTTCAACAGTGTCATTACCGTCGCCCGCACTGATTAAGTCGTTACCATCGTCACCAAAAATCTCGTCGTTGCCACCTAGCCCTTGAAGAATATCATCGCCACCAAGCCCTTGAATTTTCTCGCCTCTGCTAGTACCTGTTAATACATCATTACCCTCGGTACCAATAATGTCAGGAGCGGGAGTCAGTTCGGCAACAGCATTGAAAGCATTTAATCTTCCATCGGAAACAGTTATTCCTGTTAAAGCTGGAATTTCATCAGTTGTATCCAGAATTAATTCTTTTACTTCTGAGGAAGTTAATTCGGGATTCTGAGATAATGCTAAACCAATAGCACCCGATACATGGGGTGTAGCCATAGAAGTTCCACTTTTAAAGCCATAGCTGTTACCAGGTACTGTACTCAGAGTACTGACTCCCGGCGCTCCCAAGTCTACAGAAGTGGCTCCGAAGTGAGAAAAAGTTGCTAATTGGTCTTCATCGTCTGTTGCAGCTACAGAAATAATATTATCTAAATCGTAGCTTGCAGGATAAAATGGATTTGTATCATTATTTTGACTAAAATTCCCTGCTGCGGCAACAAACAATTGTCCTGCTTCTCCAGCAGCCGCAATTGCATCCTGTAGCGCTAGAGAAAATCCACCACCTCCCCAGCTATTGTTAGTTAATTGCGCTCCGTTGAGAATGCTATATTCTATCGCCTCAATTGCATCAAAAGTGTTACCGGAGCCGCCTGCATTGAGAAACTTTAGCCCCATGATTTGGGCATCCCAATTAACACCCGTTACACCAGTATCGTTATTTCCCTCAGCGGCAATTGTACCGGAAACATGAGTACCGTGGCTATTATCATCGAAGGGGTCGCCATCTTCATTCACAAAGTCGTAGCCGTAGAAATCATCTACAAAACCATTGCCATCGTCATCAATACCATTGTCCGGAGTTTCTCCCGGATTCGTCCACATATTATCATTAATATCTGGGTGATTGTAATCTACTCCTGAATCAATTACCCCAATCACCACATCGTTTCCGGTTTGAATATCCCAAGCCTGTGGAGCATCAATATCTGCAGCTTCAATACCCCCGGTTTGCCCAGTATTATTTAAACCATACAGTTCTTCATAGCGGCGGTCATTGGGGACAGTATCCTGAGTCTGGTAAATAAAGTTGGGTTCGATGTATTCAATTGTAT
>CAKZYM010001221.1 GCA_937884685.1 uncultured Calothrix sp. | reverse complement strand
GAAGCGCTTTCGCGTCTTTGTAATGTGGTTGTCATGGTTCAGATAATTGCGTTTGCCTTATATATGATTAGGTTTTTTAACCTATGTACTTATACTAAATGAAATATTTCAGTTTGTAAAGCATTTTCAGTAAAAAAATTCATATAAAGCTGCAAAACTGGAAAATCAAAACCCACGAAATCATTGCTATGAAGTAGATAAGACGTATTCACAAAAAAGTATAAGTTCTCATAAATCAAAAAAAATATTAGAGAGTAATCACTTCAACCTAGTTTAAGATTTGCTGCGGCTTGTTCAATATCGAGGCTCAAATACTTATCCAGAGCTATATACATCCAGCAAAGAGATACCTGGGGGTCTTGAATAGTTTTCTGAAAACCCATTGCTAATGCGAGAGCTTGTACGGATGGGTGAATTGCCAAAGTATATAAATCGCAAATATTGGGGAAATCCCCTTGCATCTTCATAAAAGTTTGTTGCCCATCCCTTAGTAATTGATAGTAATTATGGTGCTGCTGGTATCTCGAATCAATTTCAAAGCTGCGGATAAATACAGAAGTGCAATCTTTGTCTCCAGCTTTTGCCATTTTGAATGGGTCAGTTTGACTTGAATTTATAGTTAGATAGAGACTTTTACTTGGAGGTAGAAAAAAATTCTCATCAGATTCGTAAGCTACAGGATATAGAACGCAAACACCAACAGGGTCTTGATTATCGCAGCGACGTAAAACCCTCATACCTTTTGAATACTGTTTAGCCCAAATCCGTAATATTCTAGCTATTCTCTGGGGTGCAGCAGCAGTTTTCTTGTTCATCCAATCGTAGTTACGAGCCAAAATAGTCGCAACCGGTATAGCGTCAGTGCGGGGATTAAAGCTATCGGTAAAAAGTTCTACTGATTCATCAGTTTGAGTAGATTCATTGATTCCGGGTAAACCAGAACAAATACGAATACATATATTGTTGCCATCAAATTCCTTTTCGATAAGTCCCAAGGCTACCAACTTATCAATCATCATTCCCGCAGCACGTTCGCTACCTCTATCTTGTTCTCGGTAAAATAATTCGTTGGCTTCTCGGTGAGTACAAGCAACAAAACCTTCAGGTAAATAGAGTTCGGTTAAAGGTTCGTCTTTAATATTTCCTAACTCTAACTGCTGTTTGAGTAGTAAATAAGCCCACAGCTTCACAAAACACTCAGCCCGACGACGAGTTAAACCAACTTGTCCTTTTAAAAGAGCAACATACCTGCGTCGATGTTCTACATTAAAAAATTCATCAATACTGACTAAATCCCTCACCACAGAACTCCCTAGTAAATTTTCCTATATCGCAAAGTAACAATACAGTCATTATGAGCCTGTTGACTGCACTATATTGCTTAATTTAAGAAAAACTTCACCCTACTTCAGGAAAATTCGTTTAGTTTCACTGTACCTTCACGTACTTCAACACTTTCTTAGAGGTTACTGCTCAATCATTGCGGATGCAGAATCTCTTTTATAACAATGCTCTTAATGACTTAACGCAAGCTCTTAATTTAAGTATTTTTGAGGAGAGAAATAATGAATGTTTCAGTTTTAGAACAGTATCAAAAACTTGCATCTACCAATAGAAATATATTATACGGGAAAAAAGCTAAATATGACAAAACACAGCCCGCATCCAAACTTCATTTGATGCAAGCTGTAATTGAAAGCTTTGTGGATGGGATTTTTATAGTAACAATCCAAGGTGAGTTAGTTCATGCTAACGAACGCGCACGCTCTATTTGTCAGGAATTTAGTAAAGAAATTAATCAAGGTAGATTACCGGATGAAATTGAGCGTATTTGTCAATCTTTAAGTGAAAGTCGCCAACTATTTCCCAAGCAGAAAATATCTATTGAGTCAGAAATCAAGACGGAATCAAAAGCTAAAATACGCGTTCGTGTTCGATGGTTAGAAGCAAATGAAACCAATGATGATTATGTAATAGTTACTTTAGAAGACCGCGAACAAACCAATCAAAGCATAGCTATTTCAGAAGCAAAAAAATATGCTTTAACGGAGCGAGAATCTCAAGTTTGGCTGCTACGTAGAGCAAATTACTCTTACCAAGAAATTGCTGAGGAACTCTATATTACTATTAATACAGTCAAGAAGCATTTGAAAAATATTTATGCCAAACAACAGGAGGTAGTTCTCAACTAATAATTATTTTTTTGGTAATGGGTAATGGGTAATGGGTAATAAGTAATAGGTAAAATAGATTTATATTAATTATAAACTAATAATTCCTAACTAATAATTCCTAACTCCTAACTATTGAATGGTATTACTCCTAACTTTTTTCTAACTTCGGTTAAAGGAGTAGCCCAATCAGATTCAATATCCCAATCAATTAACTTTTTCGCCATTTTGCCACTTTTGATAACTTTAATAATCTCTTGTAGATTACATTTATGTGTTAGCAATCCAGCTAAAACAAGTATGGCACTAGAAGGGCGAAAAACTTGAGACCTAGTAAAAGCTTGCAATATGAATTCATCATCCTTAGATGGAGAAAGTCCGGTTATAACATGCCAGACATCATGAGTCCGCTGTATCCAATCACCGGAATTCAGCGGCTCAAAGCCATTATTATCAAAAAAGTAAGCTAATTCTCTACCTAAAGTACCTTCCGGAAGTTGACGTAATTCTTCTAAATTTATAGTTAATTCTCGTCCTGGATAAATCTGAGGATTTATCGTTTGAGCCATTTTTAAAATAAATCCGAGATTTCCTTTCTGCATGATTTTATTTATTCTGTAAACAAATTAATAATCCACGATATTTCGCTTTGGATAGTAACGTTATTAGAATTCGCTTACTGTCATGTATCTATTTTATAAAAATGAACTTTTATGCGAAGTACCCTCTTGGGTACCTTTTTTATATAGGTAGTAGGGAATATATATAAATTTGTATTCAGAGTAAAAGTATTGCAAGATAGATAATATATTCAAAGATTTAAATTATTTATTGAAAACTTTTCTATTCGATGCCATTTTTTAATTATCGCACAATTACCTATAGCCCTGCATATACTATTGTTCCGACCTACGAGTGCTTTAACAGGTGTACTTACTGCAATTTTCGCACCGACCCTGGAAATGATTCTTGGATGTCTTTATCTACAGCAGCAAATATTTTTAAACGACTTCAAAATCAAAATGTTTGTGAAATATTAATCCTCAGTGGAGAAGTTCATCCAAATTCACCACGTAGAGAAAAATGGTTTAACTTAATTTATGATTTATGTAAATTAGCTTTATCAATGGGTTTTTTACCCCACACAAATGCGGGACCTTTGAGTTTTGAGGAAATGGAAAAGCTAAAACAAGTCAATGTTTCAATGGGATTAATGTTGGAACAACTAACACCAGATTTATTACAAACAGTTCACAAACATGCACCAAGTAAAAACCCAGAATTGCGCTTGCAGCAATTACAATATGCTGGTGAATTAAAAATACCTTTTACAACCGGATTACTATTAGGAATTGGAGAAACAAAACAAGATTGCTGGGATACATTAGCAGCGATATCGCGACTGCATCAAAATTATCAACATATCCAAGAAGTTATTTTACAACCGCACAGTCCAGGAACTCAGCAAAGCTTTGATGCAGAAGCTTTTAACCCGCATCAATTACCAGAAGTTATTGCAAAAGCACGGGAGATTTTACCCGAAGATATAAAAATTCAAATTCCACCGAACTTAGTAAAAGACGAACAATGGTTGCTTAGTTGTATCGAAGCAGGTGCAAGAGATTTGGGTGGAATTAGCCCTATTGATGAAGTCAATCCAGATTATCCGCATATTCAGGAACAGGAATTACGAGAGATGTTACATCCTCAAGGTTGGGATTTGGTACCTAGATTACCAGTTTATCCGCAGTTTGATGGCTGGTTGTTGGGGGATTTAGAAATTGGGGTGAAGAAGTGGAGGGAGAAGTTTAGGTTGGCTGAGTACCTTTAGCAGTGACTATTAACCCTCAGATTGGAAATCTGGGGCTATAAAAACAAAGCCCACCTGCGTGGGCTAATATCATTTGTAGGCTAATATCATCTCATTCATGTTGAAAATTTACTGAGATAAATAATTTTAATTATACTTTAGGTAAATTATGTTGAACAGTAAAATATGGTTATAACTTCTGGACAAGATAAACAGTTATTAAAAAATCTATACAATGCTTTTGACCCTTTTCGACCTTTACCTCCTGGCGACCCAAATTATGTAGATTGTCGTGAAGTGCGGGGTGACGGGGATATTTTGGAAGATTTGGGACGTAGGATTTTACTTTCCGAACAAAAAACCTGTCAGCTATATTCGGGTCATAGAGGTGCTGGTAAATCTACGGAATTATTGAAATTAAAGCAAGCTTTGGAATCAGAAAAAATTTATGTAGTTTATTTTGCTGCTGATGAAGAAGATATTGAATCGGAAGATGCACAATATACCGATATTTTGCTTGCTTGTACTCGTCACATTTTAGAAGAACTTAAAAACAGCGCTAATCCCAATCTGTTACTTAACTGGTTAAAAGGTCGTTGGGAAAACATCAAAGACTTAGCCCAAACCGAAATGTCCTTTGAAGGAATGAGTGTAGAAGGACAAATATCCCAGTTTGCGAAACTAACAGCAAATTTGAGAGCAGAGCCAACTTTACGTCACAAAATTAGGAAAAAAGTAGACCCTTATACGGTTACTTTAATTGAAGTTTTAAATCAGTTTCTTAAAGATGCAAAAAAACAACTTCCTAATGGTTGTATTGATTTAGCAGTAATTGTTGATAACTTAGATAGAATTGCACCAATTATTACTGATGATAATCAAAAGACAAACCACGAAGAAATATTTATTGACCGCAGCGAACAGTTAAAAGCTTTAGATTGCCATTTGATTTATACCGTACCTATATCATTAGTTTATTCGCGACGTGGAACTGATGTCAGAGATATTTACAGCGACACTCAAGTTTTACCAATGATTATGGTGCGAACTCCCGACGGTGAAATTTATCAACCGGGGTTAGATAAAATAAAAGAAATTATTGCTAAAAGAATTAATCAATTTACTACTTATTTAGATATAAACGCAGAAATTTTTGACAGTCCCGAAACATTTAATCAACTATGTCTTATGAGTGGGGGACATTTACGAAATCTGTTATTGTTAACTCAGGATGCTATAGCTCGTACAGCACAGTTACCAATTTCTAAAAGAGCAGTGAGACGAGCCATTACCGAAGCACGAAATACTTATCGTCAAACAGTAGAACATAGTCAATGGGGTTTACTCGCAGAAGTATTTCATTCTAAGCGATTAGCTAATGAAAAAGAGTGTCGTAGTTTATTGTTTAATCGCTGTCTTTTAGAATATCGTTACTTAGATGAAGAAGGTGAAATTGAGCGTTGGTGTGACGTTCACCCCTTGATTAAAGGAATTGCGGAATTTAAAGAACTAGTGGCTAAAAATAAGTCATGACATCAGAATCAATTGACTGGGACGAAGATTTACCAGCAGAACCAGAAGAAGAATATCAAGCATTCCTTCGTACTTTGGAACGAACGGAAGGTTTTCGTTTGTTGTTTGTGCAATGTACTCCAGTTGAAGGTGATGAGTTAATTACTAAAGTTAAGGAAGAATTACCAAAAAAAACTATTGAAGTTTTACAGTTTGAAAAACCAATAGATAACTTGTACAAGATTGTCAAAGATTTACCAAACCGAGAACAAATTAATATCTTATTTATTCAAGGTTTAGAACATTCTTTATACGAATACGAGGAAACTAAATTTGGCGAAAAAAGCGAAAGATTTACTTACAGTTGGAAAGGTGTTCCGAAAATCCTCAATCATTTGAATTTACATCGAGAAAAATTTAGAGATACTTTTGATATTTGCTTTGTTTTTCTTCTTCGTTCGTTTTCTTTAAAATACTTTATTCACCGCGCTCCAGATTTCTTTGATTGGCGTTCTAGTATTTTTGAATTTCCCACAAAGCCAGAGTTATTAGAGCAAGAATCATCGCGTTTGATTGAGGAAGGGGATTATAAAAAATATCTGGACTTAACTTTAGAAGAGAAAGTTCAGAAACTTCTGGAAATTGATGAATTAGCTCAAGAAAAGCATCAAACTATTGATTATAAAGCTGAATTATTAAGAGAACAAGGAAGAATATTTAATGCTGCTGAAGAATATGAAGCAGCTTTAAAAGCTTTTGATAAAGCAATTGAAATCAACCCCGAATATCACCAAGCTTGGTACAATCGAGGTATTGCACTAGGCAAGTTAGGAAGATTGGAAGAAGCTGTTACATCCTACGATAAAGCGAATCAAATTAAACCTAAATATCACAAAGCTTGGTATAACCGAGGCATTGCACTGCGTAAGCTAGGGAAATTTGAACAAGCCGTTGCAGCTTTCGATAAAGTAATCGAAATCAAACCCGATGATGAAGCAGCTTGGCTCAATAAGGGTAACGCATTAATAAAATTAGGGCGTTGGAAAGAGGGCAATGCTACCATTGCAAAAGCAATCGAAATAGATTTTAATTATCAAAAAGAAATATTAAAGCAAAGTCTTAACTATTTACTAAAAGGAACTGGTTTAAACAAACTCTATCAACTCTATATAAAATTCCTTGAATTAATTGGCTTCAAACGATAAGCAAACTGTACTTGATATTAGCCCACGCAGGTGGGCTTCGCTTCTGTAGCCCCAGATTTCCAATCTGAGGGGATTG
>CAKZYM010001220.1 GCA_937884685.1 uncultured Calothrix sp. | reverse complement strand
TCGTAAGCCTTGTAAAATAATCCAGCTAGAGTTACGAAAACTAAACCTAAGACCATTCCATCAAGTAAAGGTTCAACCATTACAATCTCCTTTTGGCAATTAATTTCATATTTGTTTACTGTCTTTCATTTTATCAAAGAAGACACGCTATAGCCTTCCCAGACAGAATTAGAGCTATATTTTTGGTGCAAAAAATGGCTGTAGACGCTTGCAGAGACAGTCAAGAACTTTTAAGCTATGTGTATGAAATGAAATATTTTTTGTAGACTTTGACTTTGACAGCAAACCTTTTGGATAACCAGATTACCAAACCTGACATCTTGATAGGGCGAATCGCGTTCTTTTTGTTAGCGATTGTGCTCGCAATCGCGTGCTTGATTTTTGCTGTAAATATGGTAAGAACTTCTGACCCCTATATTAAAAATGTTCTTTCTAAGACAGGAAATCCTACTCAAGGACATGCTATTTTCCAAATTAACTGTGCTGGGTGTCATGGTTTGGAAGCAACGGGAAGCGTGGGACCTTCTTTACAAGCGGTATCTAAACGTAAATCTCGTTATGGACTAATACACCAAGTTATTAGCGGAGAGACCCCTCCAATGCCTAAATTTCAGCCTAATACTGAAGAAATGGCTGATTTATTAAGTTATCTCGAAACGCTTTAGAATTGAGCTATAGAGCATAGGACTCGGAGGAGATAAGTCTGAGAGTCAAAATAGTTTATATGTCCTATAGTTTATATGTTCTATATTAGATTAACCTAAAATCTAAGACTCGTGATTCAAAACCTAAAATTGCTTAGCTTTGAATTTTGAGAATAGACCGATTGCTATGAGTAGGAAAACGCCTGATAATGCTACTATTTTCAAGTGTGAATTTTCCCAATGTTTAACTGCGATCGCAATTAATGCCCATGCTGTAACACCGCTGTAGGTAACATCTTGACGCTGAGCGAGTGCAAGAGTGGCTACGAATGTGGCAATTATTACCATGATTGCAGTCCAGTTTTCTGCTGAGATACCGAAGCCGTTCCAATTGTTAATATATAAAGCGCTTGCTATATTAACGATGGTAGCAACGCTTATCCAACCAAGATAAATACCTATGGGGTAACGAACAAACCATTTTTCACCACGAGAAGCAGATGTAATTCCAATCCTCAATCGCAGATAAATCATTATCAAAGGTATTAAAATCCATAGCATTGCGATAACCGAAGCAGCGAAATACCGGGATAAAAATAGATATACCCAAACACATTGAGCTACAGATGCAATAGTTAGTAGATATCCAATTCTACGTAAATTCGGATTTTCTCGTTGGGAAGGTAAAACTTGATAGATTGCTAAAGCGAATAATCCAAGGTAAATTAATCCCCATATTGCAAAGGCATAATTAGCAGGAACGATTAAAACGTCTTTAAATAAGGTATTTGATACTCCTCCAATAGTAAGTCCGTTAAGCGGGAAGATATTTGATAAAACGTTAACGATAAAAGCTATTATTACAGCAGCTAGAGTAATAAATTGCCGTACAATATCTTTAGAACTAGAACTATTAGCTGAATCTTGCATAGGATTTTGACCCATCGCTTACTTTCTATGCTTGATAGCCTATATTGTCTTTGGATAAATATTCAAATTTTATTAAATTCTTTATTATTTGAATGTTGATTTACACAGGTATCACTAACATTTAGAGATTAACACCCAGAGATTAATACTCAGAGATTAGATTAACAAAGAATCAATTTAAGAATGATAAAATTTTGGATAGATAAATTAATTTCTTATGATAAAGTCAGTTTCAACAACTTCTTTAACAGAATTTCTTGCTCAATCTAATATCGAATCTTCTCCAGCATGGGAATTAATTAATGGAGAAGCGGTACAAAAATCAATGCCAACTCTTTTTCACTCTAGGTTACAGCGAAATCTTGTAAATTACATTAATAATAATACAAACCAGTACGAAGCTATACAAGAATTAAGATGTATCGTTCCTCCCTATTCCCCTGTACCTGATATATCTGTAATTGCTTACGAACGTATTTCTGAGGAAGACGGAGCTTTTGAAGGAACACCGGATTGGTTAATTGAAATCCGTTCTCCCGACCAAAGTACTATAGATTTACAAAACAAAATTCTTCACTGTTTGAGTAATGGAACCCTATTAGCTTGGTTAATAGATATCACTCGTCAGCAAGTTTGGGTTTGGGTAAGAGATGAATTACCAGTTGTTCTTTCAGGAGATGATATTTTACCAACTTTGGGAGATTTACCGGAACTGACGGTAAAAGCGGTTATCGGTATGACTAAAAGATAAATTGAAATTAAAAAAAGATTTTTACAATAAATTCTAAAATTCTACGATAAATAACTTGGTAAGGGTAACTATTTAGTCCAGATGGCTATGAAATATTGGGGTTGCGATATGATGTAGGTATAACGCTCCGCGTATCGCAAAGTTTTATTCAAGTTGATAAAAGTCCTAATTTATCCGATTTTCCTTTGAGTGAGGTAATTCCACAGTATTTAGGAAGAAGTAAAGCTGAGAGGGAAAATAAAATAAGTAACTTTAATTTTCAAAAATATACGTTTCTGAATTTTCATCCCACGTTAGTCTATCAGAATTCAGTTTCAACCATTTACCAACTAAATCCGGTTGTGTAAGTGCATCTAATTTATCAGGTAATGGTAAAAGTACATTCAGAACCCAAGTTAAACGGTTTATCTGACCTCTTCCACCAGGAATTCCAGTTAGAATATCTCCAGCAACATCTAGTCGTCCATATGTAAAAAGACCAACACCAATTAGGAATAAACCTACTTCTCGATTCCTAATTTCTGCTTCAGATGCATTTTCATCTACTAATAAAGATAATAATTTTTTTTCTTCTTTATAAAGAGTTTCTAAATGAATACGAAAAGCTTCATCGGGATTAGAATCAGTAGCTGGAGGACATCTTTTAAATTCAAAACGAACCATTTCCCGATATCGTCTTGCTTGAGAAATATTGGCTGACATTTATATAGTTATTAAATTAATAGTTCAATAGTTGAATAATTTAAATATCAATTTTATTTTTAACTAAACTGTCTTGCATAAAACCTTGCATACCGACGCTCAAAAGCCAATAATTCCTCATGAGTACCCGACTCTACCACTTCCCCATGTTCCATTACTAAAATGCGATCGCACTTTCTCACAGTACTCAAACGGTGAGCAATAATAAACACCGTCCGATTCACCATCAATCTTTCCAAAGCTTCCTGTACCAAAGCTTCCGATTCCGAATCAAGTGCAGATGTCGCTTCATCTAATATCAAAATTCTCGGATTTAACAAAACAGCACGTGCTATTGCTATCCTCTGTCTTTGACCACCAGATAATTTCGCTCCTCTTTCCCCAACCACAGTATAATAA
>CAKZYM010001219.1 GCA_937884685.1 uncultured Calothrix sp. | reverse complement strand
ATTAGATTGGTTACATTCGGCGCATCTTTATAAAGAAATATTCTTGGGATTTTTTTATTATTAGATGATAACTTCTTTCAACAGCTTTCTTACTTATCAATCCGAAAAAGAGGCTAATATAATTGTTCATATAATTCATTGTTCAGTTAATTAATGCAACTATTGTGCTAGCAATTGATAATGATTTCACTACAATTGTGAATGGGTTCAATTTTGAAATTGCAACTATTAAACAATCAACTTTAAATATTAAGAATATGAAAGCAGTGGGTGAAAAAATTATAGAAGCAGAGTGTCTTTCTATATAATTCCTGTTTGCTAAGAATTAATCTAAATCTTCCTGAAAAATAATTTTAATCTGAATTATATTGTACAAAAGTAGCTAATTACCTACATATATGGGCAACTAAAAAAGCAAAAACTTATCGCGGGCATTATTACTTAAGAATGAAAAAACTAGAAAAAATAGGTTCTATAGATCAATCTTTAGACTGAATTAGCTTCAAAAATAACCGATTTAACGTTTTCAGGTACCAATTTCCCATAAACTTATGATTGAGTGACTTATTTAAAATCACCTTGAGGAGATATCCTAATGTGAGCGAAATGAACAACGTAGCTTCTGTCATTCAAGAATCAACGCGGAGGGAATTACGCGATTTAGTACGAACTCAATTGCAAATGCTGCTCGAACAAGGAGACTTACGAGGTGCAAAAGCAATTCTCGTACCGGTTCAACCTGCGGATACGGCAGAAGTTATTGAAGGTTTACCGGAGACAATGCACGCTCTGGTGTTTCGTTTGCTTTCTAAAAATGAAGCGATTGAGGTTTACGAATATCTAGAACATGGTGTTCAAGAGAAACTAATACAGGAATTTCGCTCCCAAGAAGTTCTCGATATTGTTGATAAGATGTCACCAGATGACCGTGCCAGGTTATTTGATGAGTTACCTGCAAAAGTTGTTAATCGTCTCTTAGGTCAACTTAGTCCAAATCAACGAGAAGCTACTGCTCTACTTTTGGGTTATGAATCCGGTACTGCTGGAAGAATCATGACTCCTCAATTCATCTTGCTCAAGGAAAATTTTACTGTAGCTCAAGCTTTGGAGCGGATTCGCCGTCAAGCCAATGCTAGCGAGATGATTTATTATCTTTATGTTACTGATACTGCCAGACGTTTAACTGGAATTGTTTCGCTACGACAATTAGTAACGGCTCGAACAGAACAAACAATTGATGAAATAATCAATCGCGACCCGATATGCGTTCATACAGATACCGACCAAGAAGAAGTCGCTAGAATTATTCAAAAGTATGATTTTCTTGCTGTTCCTGTAGTAGATAAAGAACATCGTTTAGTCGGGATTATTACTGTTGATGATGTCATAGATATTATTCAAGAAGAAACCACCGAAGATATTTACGCTCTTGGTGGTGGTGTACAATCTGATGGAGATAATTACTTTCAAACCGATTTATTTACAGTTGCTCGCAAACGGGTGGTCTGGTTACTAGTTTTGCTGGTAACTAATACCGTGACCGGAACAATTATTAAATCAGAAGAAGATATTTTACAAAAAGTTGTTATTCTAGCGGCTTTCATTCCTTTACTTACTGGTACTGGAGGTAACGTCGGTGCCCAATCTTCTACGGTAGTGATTCGCGGCATGAATACCGATGAAATTCGCTCTTTAGGAACAGTTCAGGTAATTGGTAGGGAAGCTCTTGCGGGTGCAATATTAGGAACAACGTTGGGAGTTATTGCGACTTTATGGGCTTTTTTGTTGGAGCGTAATTTACAAGTTGCGATAACAGTTGGTAGTAGTTTGGTTGCAATATCAGTTTTGGCTTCAGTCTCCGGTTCATCGCTGCCGTTTTTGTTCCGTTCGATGAAATTAGATCCGGCTTTGATGTCTGCACCATTTATTACTACAGCAGTGGATGTTGCTGGTGTGATGATTTACTTTGGTTTGGCGAAATTTATCCTTAATTTATGATTGACAGTTAGTCGTTATTTTAAAGCTTAGCGATTGAGATTACTTAATAAATAAACGTTGTATTTATTACTAGTTCATCTTACATAATCTTGTATAATCCCGCTTAAAATGAGACAATCACTTACTTTTTCGATATTTATGTATATATAATTTCTTAGAAAAGATTTCAGATAAAACCTGCGAATTTTTTTTTAATTGATAGCGATTCAGTGATATTATTTATTATAGAAATAATTTTAAATAATGGGGAGGTATTGCCAAAATAAAAATTTTACTAATATTCCCATTATGAAAAAAGATATATTTAGTTTTTATCATCATCTCATACTTTCGTCAGAGAAAAATTTTTTTTATTCCTCTATTTAATTAAAAATCAGGCGTTGCTGAATAAAGGTATGATTTGCCCCCCAGCCCCCAATTCTGGGGGAGAAAAATAATTTAAAGTCCCCCAATTTTGGGGGATTTAGGGGGCTAGTAAATTTGATAAAAATAAATTCATACTTCAATATGGCTAACGCCACGCTGCGCTAACAGCAACGCCAAAAATCAAAACAGTTTTTGAATTGTTTTTTATATATATTTGTGCAGTAACACAACGGCAACATTGCGGGAAAAATTTACACCTTCCGGTTTCACTCGTTGCTCATGGGGGAATCCCCCCCCAAGACCGCACTAACTCACCGCAATTTGCCTCCCCTACAATATTACTGGTCACTGGTCGCTGATTTATAAATCTGCTGGGGTATCGGGAGCAACAACTTCACCAACACCGATATTTAATCTTGCATCAGGAGTGGTAATCAATTCTTGAAGTTCGGAAACTTGTAAATTCATCTCTTCACAAGCTTTACTTAGTTCTTGTCTAAATATATTCAAATCACCGCCATATCCACATTGGAGAGCAGCAGTTTCTATTCCTTGTTTTGCATTTGCTTTCGCACAGTCTACTAAATCAGTTCCTTTAAGTGGTGCAGAAGATGCCATATATGTATTTGTAATTAGGTTAACAATAGTCTATGTCATGGTAACAACAGTTATGTTTATACTCATCTCTCGAATGGATGAACAGCTTTTCGACTATAAGGAATAA
>CAKZYM010001218.1 GCA_937884685.1 uncultured Calothrix sp. | reverse complement strand
ATTAAAATTAACTATTATTTTCTCAGTCTCTAGTATTTTGGGATTTTTTGGAGTCAAATAGGAACTTTTGATTACTTTATTAACAATTCGCAATTTGAAATGGGGAATTGGAAATTGCGGAAATTGCGGTCTTGGGGTCTCCCCAAGTAGAGCAAATTTCCAAGACAGGGAATGGGTAATTCCTTGTATTAACGCATTGTTGACGATTTGGAGACAGAGAAAATATACAATAGAAAATAGTCATAATGTACATGCGGAGTCATTATTTTCTTTGTATTCAGAATTACTCACTAACAGATGCTCGAAATAAACATGGTGAGGTTTTTGATAAAGCCGCTGTTGAACCAGTTTTGTTAACAAAACAATCTCGTCCCAGTCATGTAATTATGTCAGCAGAAACTTACCAGAAATTAGTTAAAAGATTGGAAGAATTAGAAGATATGTTATTAGGACAAGAAGCTAATATTGCACTTAGTAATTCAAAGATGGTAGGAAGTGAAGCTTTTACAAATACGTTAGAAAATTTAGCAGATGGCTAAGCTTGATGGTTTAGTATCAATTAAGTTTTATGAAGAAACCAGAGTAGTAAACCCTGGTCAATAAAATATTCTTTATTTTTCAAATTTAGGTAATTTAATCGTCGTAAAAAACCATTCACAAATCTTGAAAGATTCTCAACAACACATAAAAATCTGATTTGTGGAACCAATAATTATGCTTCGAGGATTTAAGCATACTTAGTATCGGCAATAACATCCGACATCATTTGAATCGCATCCATTTGCATATCATGTTCCATTTGTAACCTTAACATTTCTAAGCCAAAGTCACTGTAACTAGGGGTATAAATCTCTTTTTCAACTGTTCCCAACCAGATACCATCACCGTATTCAATATCAACTAATTCGTATCCTTCACACCAGACTTCACAAATACCTTCTGCAAGTCCATCAAAAGTGCTTGCAGTAATGTAACCGCTTGTGATACTAGAATCGTCTTGAAAAACTCCGAACCAGATACCATCACCATATTCAACATCAACTAAGTCATATCCTTTATCCCACATTTGTGAAATATCTTGTTTAAATTCATCAATACTGCTTGCGCTGCTATAACCATTACTACCAGGAACATCTCGATAAGTTCCAAACCAGATACCATCACCATATTCAACATCAACTAACTCATATCCCTGATTCCATCTTCCTGAAATATCTTCTGTAAGTTCGGTAAGACTGGTTGAGGTGCTATAAGCATTAGCACCAGAATCCTGTTCAAAAGTCCCAAACCAGACACCATCACCGTATTCAACATCAGTTAAGCTATATCCTTGATTCCATGCTTGTTGAACAGTTTGTTCAAGTTCGCTAACACTACTAGCGCTACTAAAACCAGTATTACCTGGTGTGTCTTGATAAGTTCCAACCCATCTACCATCACCGTATGCAACATCAACCAGGTCATATCCTTGGTTCAAATCTCCTAAAACACTTTCTTCAAATTCATTCAGATTTTCACGCACGGTGTAGGCATTGTTAGACATAATTCTCTTCCTATAAGAAATAGTTTGATATGTGTTCGGAGGCTTTCGGACAATAACAGACTATTGTGAAGCCTCTAATAATCACGATTGTATAAATTATTAGTCAGTATAGGTATGTAGTTTTGTGCATTATTTCAGCATTTTCAAACCCAAAAGCACAAAATTCAATGAATAGTGCGAGTATCATGCTTGCTTAAGATATACAGCTACCTGATATCCACTACCTCAAGAAAGAGAAATGCTACCTTAAAGACTGTCTTCTAATTATTCTTTTAGTTAATGCTATTAACTATTTCCACTACCCATAAACCTGCAACTGATTTAGGGTATCTTTTACACAAACATCCAAATCGCTGTCAGTCGTTTTCGCTTCCTTTCGGAGAAGCACATGTTTTCTACCCGGAAGCGAACGAGCAACAATGTACCGCAGCTTTATTATTAGATATCAATCCGATAAAATTAGTTAGAAAGAGGACTTTAACGCTGGATGCTTATGTAAATGACCGTCCTTATGTTGCTTCTTCCTTTTTCAGTGTCGCGATATCTCAAGTATTTAGGACTGCTTTGGGAGGACGTTGTAAAGATAAACCTGAATTGGTAGAAACTGCGATTCCGTTAGTAGCAAAAATATCGGTTTTACCTTGCTTTAATGGTGAGAGTTTTCTGCGGGAATTATTTGAACCTTTGGGTTATCAAGTAAGTTTACAAAATTATCCTTTGGATGAAACTTTCCCAGATTGGGGAGCAAGTAAATATTTCACGGTTGAATTAACAAATACTTTACCGCTTTCGCTATTACTCAGCCATCTTTATGTTTTGATACCGGTTTTAGATAATAATAAACATTATTGGGTAAACGAAGAAGAAGTAGAAAAGTTATTGCGTCATGGGGAAGGTTGGTTAAAAGAACATCCATTAAAAGAGGAGATTACTAAACGCTATTTAAAAAGACAATATCGTCTGACTCGCTCTGCTTTAGCACAATTAACAGAACCCAACGAACCAGACCCAGATAGTGCTGAAGAAAATCATGATAAAGAAGAAGCAGCGGTAGAAAAACCATTAAGTTTAAATCAACAACGTTTGAATTCTGTTGTGGAAGCTTTAAAACAAAAAAATTCTAAAAAAGTTGTAGATTTAGGCTGCGGACAGGGAAATTTATTAAAAATACTTTTAAAAGACAATTATTTTGAAAAAATTACCGGGGTAGATGTTTCCTATCGTTCTTTAGAAATCACCAAAGAAAGATTAGATAGATTGCATTTACCTCGCAATCAATGGGATAAATTAGAATTATTTCAAGGTGGTTTAACTTATAGAGATAAACGAATTAGCGGATACGATGCAGCTACGATAATTGAAGTAATAGAACATCTTGATTTACCCAGATTAAGTGCTTTTGAAAGAGTTTTATTTGAATTCGCAAGACCGCAAACGGTAATAGTAACTACACCCAATATCGAATATAATATTAAATTTGAGAGTCTACCCGCTGGAAAATTACGTCACAAAGACCACCGTTTTGAATGGACTAGAGCAGAATTTAAAAATTGGGGTAAACAAGTAGAAGAGAATTTTAATTATCATGTGGAATTTAAAAATATTGGTGACGAAGATTTAGAAGTAGGTTCACCGACACAAATGGCAATTTTTACAGTTAACAGTTATCAATAAAAGGTTCTTAGAAAAGACTTTAGCCATTTATCATTGAAAGCGGTAAATCGCTTACTATAAAAAAATGCAAGCAATCATATTTATCGGTATCCAAGGAGCGGGTAAATCAACTTTTTACCGCGAATATTTTCTTGATACCCATATCCGAATTAATCTTGATATGCTCAAAACTCGTCATCGAGAAAAGTTGATTTTTCAAGCTTGTTTATCAGCAAAACAGCCTTTGATTATAGATAATACTAATCCCACAGTCGAAGATAGAAAAAAATATATTATGACCGCTAAATCACAAGGTTTTCAAGTAGTAGCATATTATTTTAATTCCAATTTAGAAGATTGTAAGCAACGTAACAGCCAACGTCACGGAAAAAAAGTAATTCCGTTAGTAGGATTATTATCAACTTATAAAAAATTAGTTTTACCTAGTTATCAGGAAGGATTTAATGCAATATACTCGGTAAAAACCTGTTCGGATTATTCGTTTATTGTTGAGGGGTGGAAGCGTGAGATTTGATGAACTAGATACTAAAATGCGGGTGTTTGAAACCGCTCATGACTATTGCGTACTACCAGGAATTTATATTGTAGCTAGATTAGATGGAAGGGGTTTTACTAAGT
>CAKZYM010001217.1 GCA_937884685.1 uncultured Calothrix sp. | reverse complement strand
AGACTGTATGCGTTCGGCCAGGATATGTTCTATATTTTGATATTGCGAAATTCGAGAATGCATAATCAATACCTATTTAAGACAGTCGAGATTTATTTTTTATAAATAAAAATTCTTTTCTACAAACCATTGTTGATAAACTATTGGTAGAAAGTATTAATTTTAAACAGGGTTTAATTCTATATTACTGCCTTATGTTTAACAGTATTTTATTACCTTCTACCAATAGCTATAGTTAAGATTATTATGTCTGAGAATGAGTTCCACTCCTGCCATTTGATGCTTTAGGTTTTGCTTTTGGAACTGCATCAGGGTTACGAACCTCTGGAGTATTAGATAGTACAACAACAATACCGCTTCTACCAGTTTCTAAAGTTGCATCACCCATTAAATCTAATACTTTTACCTCTAAAATCTCCTCAATTAACGCTTTGAGGTTCGGTTCAATTGCGTCATCCAAACCAGAACGGACTTGTTCGGCTAATTCTTCTTGTCCTTGCTCAACTAATAATTGCTCTGCTGGGGTAATTGAGTTTTCCATCACAATTGCTAAAGAATCATCGAACAATTGGCAGATTACTTTCGTCGGTCTATGTCCTAATTGATTAGAATACAAACCTTGAATGCGTTGTGAAAGCTCTCTTTCTCTTTGTCCCCGAGTTGGAATTGTTGTTTTCATTTACATTCTCTACTTAAATTTTGACCGCTATCGATAAGCCATGATTAAGACTTAGACAGATAACTGCGTTTATAATTACCTGTAATATTGATTGGTACAGCAAACTGCGAAGTAAGCTAAACACCTCAAGATAATTTGAGTTATCAAAAGCAGTGATATTCGACTTGCTCGTAGCCCATTTCACTATCAACTAATAGGATACAGGCTAAGAATCATGAAAACAGCATTCCGGTGATAGATATTAAGTAATTGTTAATTAGCTCTTTAGATGTAAATTTTTATGGAGGAAGTATAGTCTTCTATGCTTATTGAATGATTAAAACCGCGCAGGGTGCATGATGCATTACGTGATTGCTCACGCTACCCAACAACGCTTCTGTAATTGCATTATGTCCTTTACGACCCAAGACAATTAAATCTATGTTTAAACCTTGAGCGATTTGGCAAATCTGAGAACCAACGCTTCCTGTAGCTGCATAACATTTTAAGTCCACGGAAACATTTTTTGAAGCAGCTTGTTGTTGGTAACTTGCCAAATGTTTTTCAACTTGTTGATGCTTAGTTGTATTAGCTTCCTCAACTAACTCCATATTGACCATTCCTGGAGACATAGTAGTTAGGGAAGGAGTTCCGGGTAAACCAAAATCGCTACCTAATCCTGTTTGAGACATCATTGCCATTTCTGCAAGGTCGGATAAACAATGAATTAGGATTAATTGCGCTCCTGTATGCTCGGCTAAGTTTAATGCTTCAGAAAAAACAGATTCATCTCTGGGTGATAGTTCTAAGGTTACGAGTATTTTTTGGAAACTCGTTGCATTTAATATGGATTAAACTAGTTTACTATCTCCTTACTTAAAAGAAGAGTTAATCTCGACTGTTAGTTGAAGGTTTTTTAAATCAAAATATGTTGTAATTTGAATAATAAATCCAAACATTACAGCTAAATTTATCGCTCAACTATTTAACAATATCGAATTAACAATTTCTAAACTGTTAACTTATTCTGAGTGTAGCTTTATCCAAAGAATAATAGTGATAACCTAATAGTTTTTTAATTTTTTATTGATTCTAATTTACTTGTGAGATTATTTAGTTTACCAAGTTAATTTCAATCAACATCAAATATTGCAGCATTTTAATTAATTTCAAATATCCACTTTACAATTAATTATGGTGTAAAATATCTGTTAAATCTGATATCTTGCACAATTTTCAAGAAGACCAAAAAACCGGTTTCTATTGGTAAAATGGTAAAAGCGCTATTGTCTCGTTGTTTAAGCAATAATAAACCGGGTTTATGGCACTAGTGCAAGACGTGAGTTCAATTGAAAAATATATTTCATAAGCAAGATTTATTTGTTATTTGACTAATTAAACAATATAAGTAATTCAACAAATCAAGACAAGCATCTAATTAAATATAAAATTGGCTAATAATTCATTCTAAAGATAGATTTATAAAATTAGCTCTTATGTTTTTCTAAAACTGTAAATATTTTTTATTATTTTTTGTTTCCATTTATCTTTAAATAACGAATAATCATTTTTTTTATTTATTGTTAATTATTAGTTATGATAATTCAGCTTAATAATTGAAGAATCACACTCTACCTGTGAAAACCGGTAACTGTTTGCTGAAAAAGGGAAAAGATAAAATTATCTTCTCCCCACCAATAATTCCCTATAGTTTACGTAGTAAATTTGTAGCAATAAGCAATAAATAAGTCAGTCTGGAATTTTAGATTTAATCTTACATATTTCACCATTTTCAGAAACCCGGTTTATTTACCGATTTCACGACTAGAAGCCGGGTTCATCTGAGTTTCTTGGGAGTCAAACAAGATGTAAGCTTAATAGCATTTTCGTTCATCCCTTATTCAAATAGGTTGCAGTCCAAGCAGAACCCTGTGAATCCAGGAAATGAGGTTCTTTCTCACGCACTGCAAACAGAGTGCTTTTAAATGCGTCTGTTTGGTCTACATTACTGGTATGTACTTCGATGAGTTTACCAATCATTTCCAAGTGGCTAAACTATAAAGTAGCAATATCTTGCAGCATATCTCTGATACCAGCATCCTCAGTGTGGAAAGACTGTACCCAGTATTGTAAAGCTGCGGAAAGTTCTCCAGTTGCACCACCAAACTGTTCTAGTAAAAGTTGAGCGAAACGAGGATTTGGTTCGTCAATTTTGACTTCTTTTTCAATTAATTCTTTCTTATGGAAAAACATTAAATATGTTCCCTCTCTCTTGCGGACAGCATTAATAAAATTTAATTCAGCTATTTTCTTAGTAAGCCGAATTTAATTTCTTTCTCTCTTCTCTACTATCGATATTAGGCAATAACACCTCTAGAAAACCTTTACCGGGAGATAGATTATCAGACTATGTTTTTTATATAAAAAGAAATAGATACAAATTAAACATATGGATGATTCAACAAAATTTTACTCAAAATAATAATTTTTGTGTTTCGATTTATTTTAAGTTTATTCATTAAAAATTGTAGTACAATTACACCTCCAGCTAGATTTATAATTTATTATTTTTAGACAAAATTAATTTATCGAATAAAATTTGTAGGGAGCATTCCAATTTTTCAAAAACCCCGCAGGCTAGAAGCCTGGGACTATAAAAACGAAGCCCACCTGCGTGGGCTTTGTAGATGTAGCCGCACCCTTGCAGGATGCCAGGTATAATGTTCGTTGAAATTGAGATGCTCCCCATTCGTAAGTACTACATTGCCAAACCACCGCAGTTTATTATGAGTCGTAGAAAAGCTTGTCTAATTTTCAACCCCGTTGCTGGTAACACTGACTCCAACCAAGAATTAGAAAGAATAAAAGAGCTTTTATCTGCTCAAATTGAGTTAGATGTTCAATTTACGACAGAAGAAATCGGTGCTGATAAATTAGCTCAAGAAGCTGTCAAAAAAGATGAGTTTGAAATTATCATTGCTGCTGGTGGTGACGGTACGCTTTCCGAAGCAGCTAAAGCTTTAGGAGAGACGACTACTCCATTGGGTGTAATTCCTAGAGGTACTGCTAATGCTTTTGCTGCTGCTTTAGGAATTCCCGATACTTTAGATGAAGCTTGCGAGACTATTTTATCTGGTAAAACTCGTCGTATTGATATTGGCAGATGTAACGGTAGGTTAATGACGTTGCTAGCTGGAATCGGTTTTGAAGCTGAAACTATAGAAAACGCTTCCCGAGAAGCAAAACAACGCTGGGGTGCTTTAGCCTATTTGGTTTCGGGAATACAGCAACTGCGAGAGTTAGAATTATTTGAGGCTGAAATAGAGACTGACGATAAAATAATTAAGGTTTCTGCTGGTGCTTTAACTGTTGCGAATGCAGCACCACCGACTTCAATCTTAGCTCAAGGTCCCGCTGGTATCCTTTACGATGATGGTTTGCTTGATATTACTATCATCTCATCCAACACTTGGGCCTCCGCGATCGCAGCTTCCTATCACTTACTGCAAACGGGTTTGCGGGGAGATGCAGCCAAGCGCGATGACATAGGTTATATCAGAACGAAGCAGGTAAAAATAACTACAGACCCACCGCAAAAAATTGTTTTAGATGGAGAAATGATTGGTCATACACCTTTGGAAGTAGAATGCGTTCCTGGTGGTTTAACTGTAATGGTACCGATGTTACCTGCGGAGAAGATTTCTGAGAAGTTAGAAGGTTTACCAGATTTAGAAGTTGAAGAGAAATCAGCAACTGTTAACAATGAATAGTCGGAAGCTTGGTAAAGTCAATTAAAGCAGTAAAGGATGATTGGATTTGAATTGAATGTAGCTTCAGGTTGAAAGCTGTATCAAATTTATAAACTAATTTTACTTAGGTTTAAATTTAGCTCGAATAACATACTATTACTATTTTTGTAGTCAAATAAATATATCCTCCGTAGTATTATTTTTCAACTTAAGGAAGAGATTGTCAAAATTTTATTTTCATCTAAAATCACCATTAAGAGAGAATCAAAAAGTTATAAATATTTTCATAATTAATTTAAGTTCCATAATTATTATTTTTAAAGTAAGTAGCAAAACTTTGACTTTCGTTACTATGCTTTGTTGACTATAATCCAGAAGCAATATCTACACAGGCTTCTCGAAAACAAGTCTATTAATTTCTAATCCTGGAATCTTTAAAAGTAAAGTCGAAATGTGATTAATAGCAAGTATTATGAATTATAAAAATATACGAGTTGCAAATATAAAAGATTTGAAAAAAGGCGAAATGCGTCAATTCTCTGTGGAAGACAACGAAATTCTACTTGCACGGGTTGAAGACGGATTCTTTGCAACAGCAGCACATTGTACTCATTACGGCGCACCTTTAGAAAAAGGTATATTGAATGGAGAAAGAGTAGTTTGTCCCTGGCACAATGCTTGTTTCGGAATGAAAACAGGTAAATTAGAAGAGCCACCAGCACTTGATGCTTTACCTCATTTTCCTGTCAAAATAGAAGGAAAGGATTTAGTAGTACAGCTACCCGCAGAAATTCCTTCTCAATGTACGCCACAGATGGCAAAATATAATCCCGAAGCAGATACTCGCACCTTTGTAATCTTGGGTGCTGGTGCTGCGGGAAGTGCTGCTGCTGAAACCTTACGTCAGGCTGGCTTTGAAGGTAGAATTGTCATGTTGACTCGTGAGGATATATTACCTTATGACCGTACTGCTGTAAGCAAGAAATATTTACAATATGATTCTAAAAAAGATTCTTTGGTATTACGCTCCCTAGAATTTTACAACGAGTGGGATATTGAAGTTTATTCCCATAAATTAGTTACGAAAGTAGAAGCAGCTTAGAAGACTATTACTTTTGAAGATAATACTTGTTTTGAATACGATGCTTTGTTAGTTGCTACTGGTGGTAAACCTCGCGATTTAAAAGTACCAGGTGCAAACTTAGATAATATATTTACATTACGACAGCCAGAAGATGCCGATAAAATTATCGCTGCTGCGGAAAATGCGAAAACTGCTGTAGTTGTAGGTTCTAGCTTTATTGGAATGGAAGCGGCTTCAAGTTTAGCTCAACACGGTATCGAAGTAACAGTAGTAGCACCGGGAACAGTACCCTTTGCGAAAATTCTCGGAGGTGATATCGGTGCCACCTTTCGCAAACTGCACGAGTCAAATGGTGTATCTTTTCGGATGGGAACAAAAGTAAAGCAGTTTACAGGTAACGGTAAAGTTGAAACTGCAATCTTAGAAAACGGCGAAAGTTTAAATGCAGATTTAGTAGTAGTTGGTGTGGGTGTAGAACCCGCGACCGATTTTTTACAAGGAGTCGAGTTGAATGAGAAAGATAACAGCGTCAACGTAGATGAATATTTGCAAGCAGCAGATAATCTCTATGTAGCTGGAGATATCGCTCGTTTCCCTTACGCTGCGACAGGAGAACCTACTCGTATAGAACATTGGCGTTTAGCCCAACAGCACGGACGCATTGCTGCTCGTAACATGATAGGAGAGCAAATCAAATTTGCTAGCGTTCCCTTTTTCTGGTCGGGACAATTTGACGTAAAATTGCGCTATGCCGGACATGCCGAAAGTTGGGATGATATTATTATTCAGGGTAATTTAGAAGAGCAAGAATTTCTAGCATTTTATATTAAAAATAATCAAGTTTTAGCTGTAGCTGGCAGCCAGCATGATAAAGAAATTGCTGCCATAACTGAGTTAATGCGCTTGCAACGAATGCCATCATCAGACGAAATGCTTAAAAGTAAGATTGATTGGGTTGAGAGACTTAATTCTAAACAATTGGTTCGTAGGTAATTAGAGATAGGGAATTGGGAATTAAGCATTATAGTAGTTTTTAGGCTTGATAAATACAGATTAACCTCACCTTATTAAGGAGAGAGGTTAAGAGAAATATATTCTTTTTCCCCCTCTCCCTTCTCCCTTTACAAGGCTATCCATTAGCCACATCTTTCGCAATAAATGCGAAAGTATTTGCTCACGTTTTGTACAAGCACTCAAGTATAAGTATCTAATTTATTGTCACGACTTAAAAAACCTAAAACATTTATTATTTTACTTTGCTGACTTTTAATTTCTATTTTATTGTGTTTTTATTGCCACGCATAAAGGATATACGGAATTAAACAAAACCCACTTTCATCCACATATCTAATTTTCTTTTTCAAGTTCTTTTAATTTGTTTAACTCAGATACTTTTTTTGGGCGTTGCTGAATCAAAATATGAATTAAATTAGGTTATTTTACTAACTTTTTTACCCCATCTTTCTTCAACTTTCTTAGGTGTCTCTTTTACCCAATTCTTATCATTCATCATTGCTTGCCAGGTAGTGCTACCAACAACCCCATCTGCTCTTAATTTAGCTCGATTTTGTTGAAAAGATTTGACCAATATAAAATTCCGAAGGAACTCAAACGCCTCGCTATGGAAATTGACAATCTCTCCAAAGAGATGATATTCAGGAAAGGCAAATAAATCTATCACAGGGAGCAGAAAGCATGGTGACACTAAACGATGCGCGTCGGGTCATTGCCGCAGCAGAGAAAAAGGCGGAGGAGATTGGCCAGCCTATGAACATCGCGGTTGCTGATAGCGGAGGCAACTTGGTTGCACATGTGAGGATGGATGAAGCTTGGATTGGCAGCATTGATATTTCTATTAAAAAGGCATACACATCACGTGCTTTCGACATAGCTACTCTGGATCTCGCCGAGCATAGCCAATCAGGCGGTCAGTTCTTCGGGATACACGCATCAAACGATGGACGTATAATGGTCTTTGCTGGGGGTATACCTTTGAAGCGAGATGGTAAAGTTGTTGGGGCAATCGGTGTCAGCGGAGGGTCAGGAGAGCAAGACCATGCAGTCGCCGAAGCCGGGGTAGAGGCGTTCTAACGACTGCGATGCGCTGTCTAACAACGCCTTATAGGCATGGGGAGAATTTAAAATCGAACCTTAGAAGTTGTTCGTCCATGCCTTGCACTAACTCCTGGTTGGAATTCATCCCAAGCCTTACGTACTTGCTCGTAGCATTGAGGTGGTGTAATAGGTAAATTTTTTAAGTAAAAGAACGTTGCTTGATTGAAAGACTCCAGCAACAATACAACCTCTGTTGTTGGACAATAATTATCAACAGCTTCCAAGATGTGACCAATCATAAAGTGATGGGGCAAAATAGCAGTGTCAGGAGCCGCTAACCAGGCATTCAGGAACGGCGCAAGGCGAGAACGTCCGACAAAATGGGTTTTGAATGATTCTCCGCCAATCCCCAATTTTGGCGAATTTGAACTACAAACGCAAGCGCCGCGCTTCTGACTGAGATGAACAGCACAAGCATTATAGCCAATGACCAGTAAATTACTGGC
>CAKZYM010001216.1 GCA_937884685.1 uncultured Calothrix sp. | reverse complement strand
TGTAATCAAAGCTACATTTATATCATCGCGATGACTAGTGATATATCCTAATCAACCTAATTCAAAAAATAAACCTTCGTAATCATGGGAATAAAAAATATTTGAAATAAAATACATCGCTACTATGTATAAACACTAAATAAAAAAGTAATTTATGTTTATGCTTTTAACACTAAACCCTCTTAATACAAAGAAATTAATAGATAAATAAGCAATTAATAGTTAAATTCAAAACATAATCAAGATTTTACTCTGGGTATAAATAAATTCATTACGAATGATTTAAAAGAATAAATTTCTATTAACAATTTCTATGCAACACGGTTGTGCGGTAGAGTAATTTGTATCCTCGCCAACAATGTAGTATACGTTATGGCATCTACTATCCAAGCTCTACCCTCAGAAGTCGTACATCTGATTACAGCCGGAGAGGTAATTGATTCATTTGCTTCGGTGGTACGGGAATTAATAGAAAATTCCTTGGATGCAGGTGCAACAAGGATTGTAGTTTCTCTGTTCCCGCAGCAGTGGCGGATACGTGTGTCAGATAACGGTCGTGGAATGAATTTAGAGGACTTGCAGCAAGCAGCAAGTGCCCACAGTACTAGTAAAATTCGTTCCTGCAAAGATTTGTGGAAAATTAATAGCTTGGGTTTTCGCGGTGAAGCACTACACAGTTTGACAACCTTAGCCGATTTAGAAATTATCAGTCGTGCAGAAACTCACCCCGAAGCAAAAACAGGGTGCAGTGGTTGGAGGATTGTATATGGTGACAAAGGAGAGCCTTTGATTATAGAAGCAGCAGCCATTGCACCGGGAACGGTAGCCGTAATTTCCAATTTATTTGGTAACTGTACGGGTCGTCGTGAGGGTTTACCTTCAATAGCGCAACAGATGAGAGCAGTACAAGTAGTAATTCAACAAACCGCTTTGTGTCATCCTCACGTTACCTGGCAAGTTTGGCAAAACGGACGCGAATGGTTCGCGATTTATCCTACCGATAATATGAGGGATACTCTATCTCAGTTCTTGCGTAGAGTACATTCATCTGACCTACAAGACCTAAAAGTCGAATTAAATAACCCAGATTCCTCACTTTCATTGGTTATCGGACTACCCGATAGATGTCATCGTCATCGTCCTGACTGGGTAAGAATAGCAGTCAACGGACGGATGGTTAAATGTTCCGAACTGGAACAAACCATACTTTCCTCATTTCACAAAACCTTACCGCGAGACCGCTATCCAGTATGTTTTTTACACTTATCCGTTTCTCCAAATCAGATTAATTGGAATCGCAACCCCACAAAAACAGAAATTTATCTCAATCAACTGGATTATCTCAGGGAACAAATTTCTCAATCGATTGATAAAGCATTTAGCATTAATTGTTCCAGCATTAAGGAATCTTTTCAGGTCACCCGAGTCAGTCAATTAATCAAAGCCGCAGAAGCTAAAGGTGGTTACAACTTTAACGATAGAGATATTGAAAAAAAGAATTTTGATAATAATCCAATTAATCAAACCAATCAAAATCAATTCCAACCACAAACCTCAACACAAGCTGACAATTCCCCTTTTTCTAATGCTATTCCTTTAAAAGCAGTTGCTCAAATCAACAAAACCTACATAGTAGCCGAGCATCCAGGGGGAATGTGGCTAATAGAACAACATATAGCCCACGAAAGAGTTTTATACGAGCAAATTTGCGAACATTGGAAATTAGTACATTGCGAACCACCAATAATTCTTTACCAACTATCCCCCGAGCAAATAGAACAGCTGCAAAGGATTAACTTAGAAATAGAACCTTTCGGAGAGCAACTTTGGGCAATTCGTAAAGTACCCGCACTCCTGCAACACCGCGAAGATTGTGCCGAAGCCATATTAGAACTGAGCAAAGGAGGAGACTTAAACACAGCCCAAGTAGCAGTCGCTTGTCGCAGCGCGATTCGTAACGGTACAGTCTTGAGCATCCCGCAAATGCAGCAACTTTTAGATGATTGGCAGCGCACCCGCAATCCCCGTACCTGTCCTCACGGAAGACCAATTTATTTATCCCTAGAAGAATCATCTCTAGCTCGCTTCTTTCGTCGTAACTGGGTAATTGGTAAATCGCATGGAATTTAAACAGTTATCAGTGAACAGTGAACAGTGAACAGGTCAAGATTTGGGCATGGGGGATTGGGCATTGGGCATGGGATAATGAGGTAGG
>CAKZYM010001215.1 GCA_937884685.1 uncultured Calothrix sp. | reverse complement strand
AAGCCGAATCAGCCCACTGTAAATCATCTAAGAAAACAACTAAAGGATGTTCTTTCCTAGTAAAAATTTTAATAAATTTCTGAAATAATAAATTAAATCTATTTTGTGCAGCAGTTCCTGATAATTCCGGTACTGATGGCTGTTTACCAACGATTTGTTCTAATTCGGGAATTACATCAACAATTACTTGTGCGTTATCTCCCAAAGCTTGTAAAACTTTGTTTTTCCAACTTGACAATTGAGCATCGCTTTCACCTAATAATTGTCCTATCAAACTGCGAAATGCTTGTACAAAAGCGTCCAAAGGAATACTACGGTTGAACTGGTCGAATTTTCCTTTAATAAAATAACCTCGTTGCTTAACAATAGGTTTGTGAACTTCATTAATAACCGCAGTTTTACCGATACCAGAAAAACCAGCAACAAGCATTAACTCTCTATTACCATTTGAAACTCTACCAAAAGTAGCTAATAATTGCTCAACTTCCCTTTCTCTTCCATAGAGTCTTTCCGGGATAATAAATCTGTCACAAATATCCGCTTGTGCAATTTCAAAATATTCTATATTCCCAGTTTCTTTAAGTTGATACAAACATTTTTCCAAATCATACTTTAACCCCAACGCACTTTGATATCTATCTTCCGCATTTTTCGCCATTAATTTCATGACGATATTACTAATAACTAGGTAAATCTCCTGTCCCCTCTCCTTGTTAAGGAGAGGGTTAGGGTGAGGTTTATTTACTTCGTGAATTTCCTTACTAAGGTTAGGGTGAGGTTTATTTATTTCGTGAATTTCCTTACCAAGGAGAGGCTTAGATTGAGATTTATTTATATCAACAAAAGAGTTAGATTGAGGTTGATTTATCGAAGGAGGAGTTTTCGCAATATGACAATGCACCAACTCTACTGCATCATCTGATTTAAATGGTAATTCCCCCGTTAATAACTCAAATAAAGTCACACCCAATGCATAAAAATCAGCCCGGAAATCAACTCCCCGATTCATCCTTCCGGTTTGCTCTGGTGATAAATATGCAAGGGTTCCTTCTAAAACATTAGGATTTTTGATTTCTTGAGTTTCTTTAGGTAGTAAAGAAGAAATACTAAAGTCAATTAGCTTGATTTCTTTTGTTTCGGGATTAATTAAAATATTTGCTGGTTTAATATCTTTGTGAATAACGCGATTTTGATGAAGATTATGAAGAATATCGGTGATTTGTATCGCAATAGATAAAATATCTTGTAGGGAAGTGATATTTTCTCCAACCATATATTCACTCAACGACACCCCTTGCATATCTTCCATTACCAAAGCATAGCCATTTTGGTAATTTTCCAAGCTATAAGTTTGTATGATTCCGGGGTAGTTGAGATTTTTTCCGATGGTGTACTGATTGCGAAACTGCAACAATTCATTGAAATCAGGATGAGAATTTTTGAGTAGTTTGATAACTACAGGTTTCCGATCAGCTTCCCGAATAGCACGATACACTAGGGTTCTCGAACCGTTGTAGAGTTGTTCTGTTATCTGATATCCGGAGATGCTAACCATGCTGCTGTGAGTTTATCTAAATACTTCCAGATTTATTGTTCCCACATCATTGGATAGAATTATAGTTGAGTCAGTATTTCTTATACTCAATTGTCCTTAGAGCAAGATGCTCCTTAATACAAACCATTTATTTTTGCCGCAATAATTACCTTAATTGAAAATTAATCTACAAAGCTGATAAGAATGTAGAGACATATCAAAAACATCTCTACATTCTTTTCCATCTGTGATTTAATTAATTCTTAGGCTTTGACAACTTCAGCTTTATTAACAGCTGCATAAGGCTTTTCTGCACCTTGAGCTAAATACTCTTCAAGTTGAGATTCAATTTGTTCGCGAACTATTTGACGATATTCTAAAAAGTGTTCGTTATGAGCGCAAGAGGATAAATAATGTTCCAAGACTGCGGGATTATGCTTGAAAATACCGAATAAATGGTGCCAGAATTTCCAGCGAGTTTCGCGTTTAATTCCTTGTCTCCAAATAACAGTTGCTAGTGCTTTCACAACTTGCCATTCCGGTTTTTTAGCTGGTGCTTTCCAACTAGGTTTACCCATCATTAAGAAACAGCGATAGGTACGGTCTAAATAAGCTATTGGGTCATACAAAGCACAAAATGCTTCAATATATTCTCTGCCAATATCTTCTAAAGGACGAGTGGGAATAAAATTCATTAACGTGGTTTGGTTAATGTTTCCATCTTTAGATTCGCGCAATCTTTCTTCTTTCTCTAAACGATGCCACAATGCGGTATTCGGTAAAGCTTGTAGCATCGCAAAAGTTGTTGAAGGAATCGCTGCTTGTTCTGCAAAACGGACAATACGAGAACCTGCACCGGATTTTTCCCCATCGAAGCCAATAATAAACCCAGCCATCGGACGTAAACCAGCTTTGATAATATCTTGTACGGATTCAACCAGCGAGTTACGCGTATTTTGAAACTTCTTTGTTAGCTGTAAACTATCTTCGTCCGGTGTCTCAATTCCCAAAAATACCGCAGCAAAACCACATTCAACCATCAATTCCATCAATTCTGGGTCTTGAGCTAAATCGACTGAGGCTTCAGTATCAAAGCGGAATGGATATTCGTGTTCTTTCATCCATACTTTCAACTCTTTGAGCAACAGTTTAACGTTACGTTTGTTGCCAATAAAGTTATCGTCCACCATGAATATACCACCGCGCCAACCCAATTCATACAAACAATCTAGTTCCGCTAAAAGTTGTTCTGGGGATTTGGTTCTGGGTTTGCGTCCGTAAAGCACAATGATGTCGCAAAATTCGCATTGGAAGGGACAACCCCGAGAAAACTGTACCGACATCATGTCGTAAGCATCCCTTTCTAATAAGTCAAAACGAGGGATGGGTGTTGTGGTGACATCTGGTTTTTCCGTAGCGCGAAAGATACCACTTGTTTTACCAGTTTGTACAGCTTCGACAAACATTGGTAAAGTAATTTCCCCTTCATCAAGGATAAGAAAATCTGCTCCAGCTTTCTGAGCTTCTGCTGGGACGGAAGTTGGATATGGGCCACCAACAGCAACTAATTTACCGCGTTGTTTTGCAGCTTTTATCTGGTTTACTAAGTCTTCTTTTTGCACAATCATTGCAGATAAAATTACCATATCTGCCCATTCCCATTCTGCTTCTGTTACGGAGCGAATATTACGGTCTACTAATTTAAATTCCCATTCTTGAGGTAGAATCGCGGCTACTGTAGCTAAACCTAATGGTGGTAATAAGACTTTTTTATCAACTAACTCCAAAATTTTTTCATATGACCAAAAAGTTTTTGGAAATAAAGGATAAATTAATAAAACTCGCATTGCTATCTACTCCCTTTCAGCCTTTACAACTGACTAAGTTTTCTTCGTAAACCGACTATGTAGGGGATTTACTTACATACGGCAGATATTTAT
>CAKZYM010001214.1 GCA_937884685.1 uncultured Calothrix sp. | reverse complement strand
CAAAATCACGCGCACTTAAAATAATTTCCAATGCACGTCCCAGACCTGCTTGACGAGCCGTACGAGGTGCACCACCACCACAAGGCAGAATGCCCATACCGACTTCCATCTGCATAAACTTTGCCTTACCACGAGCCGCAAAACGCATATCACAAGCTAGTGCAAATTCATGACCACCACCTCGTGCGAACCCTTCGATTTTAGCGATAGTCGCCTGTGGCAGTTTACTAATACGCTCCAGTGTAGTCTGTAAATAGAGAAGTTCCACCTCTTCACGTGATACTGCTGTTGTGGACATGTCTTTGAGGAAATTCGTGTCAGCATGAGCCACAAAAATCTCTGGGTGAGCAGACTGGAAAACAACAACTTTGGTGCTGCTATCCTTTTCTAGTGTTTCTGCCAATCGATTTAAATCGTCTAGCATCGGAATCCCTTGAACATTCACAGGGGGATAATCAAAAGTAACAATAAGAACTGTTCCATCCTTTGTCGTCTTGAATGTAGTGTAGTTTTCGTAAGCCATATATATCTTCTTCATTCTTTCATCAGTTCTACGATTAAAAATATGATACAAATACAAAAAATAACAAGTACGCACAATTTTGTTGTGTAGTTACAAAAAAGTAACTATTGGAATATTTTGAGAATTATGGCGCACAAAAACAATTGCGATCGCCCTTATGGATGCTCCGTCGAAGCCACATTATCTGTGATTGGTGGACGGTGGAAACCCGTGATTATTTTCAATCTCTTGCAAAATGATGTCTTACGCTTCGGGGAATTGAAGAAGAGAATTGAAGGTATCACGCAACGCATGCTTACTAATCAACTACGGGAATTAGAAAAAGATAAAATTGTCACGCGAAAGGTTTATGCCGAAGTGCCTCCACGTGTAGAATATTCACTTACAAATTATGGTCGTACTTTGGAGCCAATTATGATTTCAATGAGAGATTGGGGAGCCGAGCATATGAATGTGAAATGTGATGAGTCCTCGGTTTTGTAAAGCAAGTTCAGAAATTTATTAAGAAATCAAAATTACCATTATTGCAACTGACTATAATTGCAACATTTTTACATTGATTCCTATCACCAAATTTTGTTAAAAGCATCCAAAAGCCTATGCTATTTGTAGGAGGAGTTGATTTTTACAACTTCTACCACCTTTGTTTCTAATTCACATGGGGAATTAATAACATCACTCTTTGCGTAAGGCTTTTTAATAATGTCCATAACAGAACATAAAATAGCAGTAGATTCACTAGAATGGTTTTACCGACAAGTAGAACCAGTAGGCAGAAGCAATTTATTACCCGTTTTATTGCTACATGGTTTAGCATCACAAAGCTATAGCTGGCGCTATATAATGCCAGAATTAGCAGAACAGGGCAATAAAGTTATTGCACCAGACTGGATTGGTTCCGGATTTTCAGCCAAACCAGAAAAAAGAGATTTTGCTTACACTCCAGAAGCATATATAAAAGCTTTAGATAGTTTCATTGAAGCGTTAGAACTCGAACGTTTTTCCTTAGTCGTTCAAGGTTTTTTAGGTTCTGTTGGTTTACAATATGCCCTACGCAATCCTGATAAAATAGCCAGCATAATTATACTAAACACGCCAATCTCATCTACAGCTAAATTACCTTGGAAAATTCAACAAATGGGTTTACCTTTGGCAGGTGAAATGATGACTCAAGACCCATTATTAGTTGACCGAACTCTTGAAGGTGGTAGCCGTTACGTTATCAAAGACAAAGATTTAGATATTTATCGTAAACCTTTTTTAAAAGCTTCCGCTACGGGAAGAAGTTTATTAGCAACGATTCGTAACTTGCAGTTAAATACTGCGATGGAAGAAATAGAATCTGGATTTAAAGAATGGGAAAAACCGATTTTAATTCAGTGGGGAAAAACTGACCCTTGGTTAAACGTAGAAATGGCTGAAAAATTTGCCGACTCCGCACCAGATGCTCAAATAGTAAAAATTAACGACGTAGCACATTATGCTCAAGAGCATCATCATGAAGTGATTTTACAAGACATGAAACCCTTTGTACGTCGAACTTAAAAAAGATAGGGAATTGGGCATGGGGCATGGGGCATAGGGCATGGGAAAATAAGATTAGGAAAAGTTAGGAGTCATGAGTTAGAAGTTATAAATTATTAATTTCTTTCCCTCTCCCTTTTTACCCAATTACCAATTACCAATTACCTATTACCAATCCCCAATCCCCAATCCCCAATTTTTACGAAAAATCTTTCATATCAGCAGTACGTAATGATAGCTGCTGAGTACGAGTACCTCTCCGGACTTTTAATTGTAAATTTTGGCCAACACCGCTGTTTTCAACTATATTCAGCAGTTGTTCTCCAGTAGTAATGGATTTTCCATCAATTGCTGTAATTACATCTCCTATACGGATACCCGCTCTAGCCGCTGGGGAGTTAGGTACAACTCTTCCCACTAAAACACCTTTTATTTCCGGTACTTGAATCGGAGAGTTAGGATTTTGGTTTATTCTTCTTGCTTTGTCGGGGGTCAAATCATCCATTCCTATACCTATGAATGGATGAGCAACTCTTCCGTTACGCTGCAACTCGCTGCTGATTTGCTTTGCTTTATCGATAGGAATCGCAAAACCAATACCCATTGCATCCGCTCTAATTGCAGTGTTTATACCGATAACTTCACCTCTATCGTTTAATAAAGGGCCACCAGAATTTCCGGGGTTAATCGCTGCATCGGTTTGAATAAACTCCAAACGCTTGGAAGAAATACCAACTTGAGAACTAGGACGTTTCAAAGTACTGACAATTCCTAAAGTTACCGTATTGTCAAAACCTAAAGGATTTCCAACCGCAATAGCCCAATCTCCGACTTGAACGTTACCAGATGAACCCAAAGTAGCAACTGGTAAATCGCTACCAGCGTTAATTTTTACAACTGCTAAATCGGTAACTTCATCTGCTCCTTGAACTTGACCTTCAAACTTACGACCATCTTTGAGTCGAACAGTTACTTTATCTGCTTTATCAACCACATGAGCATTGGTTAAAACTAACCCACTCTTATCAATAATAAAGCCAGAACCTAAGCCACGCAGTTCTTCCGGAGGCAAATTTCGAGGTAAAGAGTCGCCGAAAAATCTTCTAAAAAATGGGTCGTCCATAAAAGCTTCGGGAAGACGACGGCTCACCGTACGCTCGGTATCAATACGAACTACGGCCATCCCTACTCGGTTAACCGCAGCAGTCACAAAACTACTACTACCAATTGCAGCAGCAGCACTTGATGGCTTTTGAGAAACCAATTGCGAATCAAGAGATATAGTCGGTGCGGGTTCTGCTTGAGACGGTAATACTGAAATACTATTAACGCTCAATAAAACCCCGACAAATATTGCTAATAAATGTGTAGCTAATCGCCTAATAGACTTAGAAAAATATGTAAATTTCATCACCAAGACCGTTTTCAGCCTGATTGTTAGTTACTCATGACAATCTTATCTGAAGATATTGAAACCAATATCTTCAGAAATCGTACATTTAGACGTTTTGCATCATTCCAAAGTTTCATCTTTTTAAGCCCTAATGCTTACTTGTAGAACCTAAAACGAACTTTACCCTGTATTTAATTTATTAATAATATTACCAAAAATTAGGTTCCTATTTTCTCTGGTTAGAGAGTTAATTACTTGTTATAAGGTAGTTTGAGGATTGCAACAGACTATCATGACTGCTTGTCCTTTGCGCTAGGATGATAAGTACTGCCTCAAACCCGAAAATAGCACATGAATGGAACTTCAAAGGAAAACGAGCCGATACTGAGTGACAGTACGGATACTACAACTAAAGAACATCACCACAATCACACGCATTCAACCCACGAACATGTTCATAGCGAAGAGTCTTTACGAAAAATAGTTAATCGATTGTCGCGCATAGAGGGACATGTAAGAGGAATTAAGACTATGGTGCAGCAGGACACTCCTTGTCCTGATGTTTTGCTACAAATTGCTGCTGTTAGAGGTGCAATCGATAAAGTCGCGCGAATTGTATTGGATGAGCATCTTACGGAGTGCGTTGCCAGAGCGGCAAAAAACGGCAATATTGATGCTGAAATGGAAGAATTAAAAGCGGCTTTAGATAGGTTTTTGCCTTAAATATTGAAGGATTACAAGGATAATTTTTATTTGAGCTTCATCTAAAGTCAGTTTTTTATTTTCTATATTTATCATAGATTAGATATATTTAATGATTTGTCAAAATAATAGGCTTCATTATTGTTTCAGTGGAAATTTGAATAAACCACTGATACTTTTTTTGCATGGCTTTATGGGTAATAGTGATGAATTTGATGCGGTAGTAAAATCATTAGCTAATGAATTTTATTGTCTTAGTGTTGACCTTCCAGGACATGGAAAAACTCAAGTATTAAATGATGATTGCTATACAATGGCAAAAACTGCCGATGCATTAATTAATTTATTAAATGAATTATTTAATGAGCTAAAAATTAGTCAGTGTTTTTTACTTGGATATTCAATGGGTGGAAGATTGGCTTTATATTTAATGCTTCACTTTCCCAAATATTTCCATAAAGCTATTTTAGAATCTGCCTCTCCTGGATTATTAACTGAGAAAGAGAAAATAGATAGAGTTAAGCGAGACGGACAAATAGCCAGGAAATTAGTAAGAATGATTGCAAAAAATGATTTTAAAACTTTTTTAGATAACTGGTATAGTCAGCCGATTTTTGGAAATATAAAAAATCATCCACAATTTGAGCAAATGATAAAAAATCGGTTGCGAAATAATCCTTTGGAATTAGCAAAATCGTTACAGTTTATGGGTACGGGAGTTCAACCATCTTTATGGAATAATTTACAGCAAAATCAAGCTCCTCTACTTTTATTAGCTGGGGAGAACGATACAAAGTTTGTGGATATAAATATTAAGATGGTTAATGCAAATGAATTTTCTGAATTGAATGTAATTAAAAAAGCCGCTCATAATATTCATTTAGAGAATACATCGGCATTTATCGAAAATATTCGAGATTTCTTTTATTTAGATTTGTAGGGTCTGTTCTCCCGACAGCGCAATACACCTTTCATATGCGGATTAAATTAATTTAAAGATTGTTTTGATTTTCAGTTTTATATAAAGAAAAATTTGGAAATGGCGAAAACATGAGATAATTAAAAAATAGATAACAAATTTTTATAATGAAAGCATTAATCAAATTTTTATAGCAAGCAAGCCTTCCCATTATTAAAATTATCTCTAAAAAAATAATATCACGAAATTCCCTTCTAATAAAGAAAATCGCGGCATCTTATATTTTGCGAAAAAATTAAAATAAAAATAGGCTATTAAATATACCATTTGCGGCAAAAAGCAAGTAATTATCTCACTATAACCATTATTATATTAGTTATGTTTGTGATAAATAAAACATTATAATTACCAAGTAACAAGTCTTAAGTAACAAGTCTTATGTAAATTGCAGGAAACGTAAGATTGTTAAGTCTTTATACGAAAATTATCTATCTGAGAAATAACCTTCTACCAAAATAAAAGTAAAAATCAATATTATTGAGCTTTAGTAACTGCGCTTAACTCTTCCTTCAAAACTTTCTGATAAATTCTTGGTAAACTACTACTTACCGAATTAGTTTCAATACCATATCCCAAACTAGTCCAAGTAGGAGAAAGTGTTTTCAAAACTTTGTTAATTTTCCCTTGTCGCAACAATCCAGAAATATTAACTCCCCATTCTTTAGGATTGTTTAACCAATCATGAACAACTCGGTCTTGATATTGTGGTTCAAAACTATAGCTAGCCCAAAACATCATTGGCATTGGTTGTTCGGGATGATAGCGCTCGGCAATTTTAAACCAAGTAGTATTAATAACTTGGTATCTACCTGCTGCTGTAGAACAATTTCCCGTATTTGGTCCGATAGGAATTCTGACGCACTTTTCGGGATGCTTACTTAAATCGCTAACCTGTTCCCCACCATACAAAACTGAATAAGGACGTTTGACATTAGCTTCACTTGCGGAGATAGTTCGCATCAAAGCGCGGATGTAAGGGTCTCCCCCTTCCATAATTAAAGGTGGCTGTTTCTTCTGAAATACCGGGTCGCTATTCGGCTCTAGACTGCCATGAATATACCACTGGAACATACATACAAAGGCTAGAAGAGCAGCTACAGGCCCGATTAACTTTTCAATACCCTTGAAGTGAAAACCTTTAACAGTTTGACTCATTAATATTATCTAAAATAGCCACATAATAAATAACAACAAAAATAAGCCCAACGATTCCGGCAAAGTTTTGATAAAACCGGATTGTCGAACAAGTTTAATTCTAGCAACGATTATTTTTGTGTGACCGAGGTAAGAAGAATGTAATTCGTAATTCGTAATTCGTAATTGAATTAGAGGGGTAGAGAGGGGAGAGGGGGAAGAGAGGGTAGAAATTATTTAAGTAGTAAGTAGCGAGTAAAGAGTAGCGAGTAAAAGTTTTTAAATGTGTTGTTCAACAACCTATAATCAAAACTAATTATCAGCTTACTTACTACTTGCTACTTGCTACTTGCTACTTACTATTTAAGCTACTGC
>CAKZYM010001213.1 GCA_937884685.1 uncultured Calothrix sp. | reverse complement strand
GATAAATGAGAATTTCCTTTAATATGAAGCCGATTAAAACTAATATTTAGGAAAAAATAGTAAATAAGTTAATAATTCACAAATTTAGGCTTTTTGCCTATTGCTTTTAACCTACATTCCATAAATTAAGAAAATTTGCCTGATTTAGCATCAGATATCCAGAAGATATTCACAGCTACGGATGCATATCCTTGTTTTTCAGTGAAACGTACCCTTGACAGCATAGATTTTTTATATGACTGCCTTACAGTTTCCATATAGCTGTAGTTTATCCCCTTCAAATATCTACCCGATAACAAGTCACATTTCGTACAGTCAATGCATCAAAAAAATTGAAACAATTGTCCCAACTCTTTTTATGAACTCTACAAAAATCCAAAGGGTAGAAGTCATAAAAAATCTAAAAAATGGACTTATCTGTTGAATTAAGCTGGAAATAACTCAAAAGCGAACCTCAAATTTTCCGCCGATTAATTTGTTCTAATTGCAACAAGAAGTGTGATAATAAAATCCATTGCTTGAAAATTGAAGCATCTCGGGGCGAGATAAATTAAGAGACTTTGTTATATAACTCTCTTCCGGAAGCAATAATCAACGGTTATGATTACTCAATGGTAATAGGTTGGCTTTGTGCGTAATATTACAGCAAAATGCGTAGTAGTTACTTATATAGGAGTGAAGAATGCTGGAATTGTTTGGTTCGGGTTTAATTTCCTTATGGTTAGACATGGCAGGAGTACAGATTAAGCCAATGCAGGCAGTTGATACTTTAGCTTGGCAAGCTGGTACTGGCTTAGTTCTCTCCCCCGACCCAAATCCAGCCAGAGGTCAGACAATAAAAGAATATCTCAAAGAACTACAAGCACTAAAATTAATCAAACCAGAACAAACCCAAGTTCAAGGTATTTGGATGCAGTCAGGTCCGATACTAATGGCTAACCATCAAGGGACAAAGCCTTTACCTGCTGCTTCTTTAACTAAAATTGCTACTTCGCTTGTTGCACTCAAGCATTGGGGTCACGACCATAGATTTGAAACTTTGATAAATGCAACCGGACCCGTGAAAAATGGTGTCTTGGAGGGAAATTTAGTAGTTAATGCTAGTGGAGACCCTTTGTTTGTTTGGGAAGAAGCCATAACTATTGGCAACATGCTTAACAAAATGGGTATCAAGCGTGTCAATGGGAATTTAGTTATTGTGGGTGAATTTGCGATGAATTTTCAACGCAATCCCCAATTAGCTGGACAAGCATTAAAAAGAGCGCTTAATTCTTCTAGTTGGTCTAGACGTATTGCCTTTGCTCATGGTCGCATGTCTAAAGGTACACTAAAACCACAAGTTGCTATTAGCGGAAAAGTTGAAGTTAAAGAAGAAGTTGAAACTTCTCAAACTCAGTTGATACGCCATCGTTCATTACCGATGGTACAGCTAATCAACGAAATGAACGTTTTTAGCAACAACGAAATGGCGGAAATGCTCGCTGAATCAGTTGGAGGAGCAAGTATAGTCCAATCCAGAGCAGCTAAACTTGCTAGAGTTCCGCAGTCAGAAATTCAATTAATCAATGGTTCCGGACTAGGACAAGAAAATCTTGTTTCTCCAAGAGCTGCAACTGCTATGTTAATGGCTGTCCAACGTCTAGCAACACCTCATAATCTTACAGTCGCTGACTTTTTCCCAACTGCTGGTTTAGACTATCGTGGCACAACTTATGCCAGACGCATTCCTAAAAATACTGCTTTCAAAACCGGAACCTTAAGAGATGTTAGTGCTTTAGCAGGAGTAATGCCAACAAAAAATCGCGGTTTGGTTTGGTTTGCAGTAATTAACAAAGGTGTTTTCGTCCCAGGTTTTCGCTCCGAACAAGACAAGTTACTACAAAAAATGCTCGCAGAGTTAAAAGCCCCAGCAGATGCTTTAACTGCTGTTAGTCCTACAGAAGGAAAGAAGGCTATACCCGAATTAGGTAAAGCTAGTCGTAATGAGGTTTTGTATAACAAAAGTTGAATTTAGGGAATAGGTAATTGGTAATAGGTAATAGGTAATAGAGCATTGGGCATGAGATAATTATTAACTCCTAACTCCTAACTCCTAACTCCTAACTCCTAACTCCTAACTCCTAATTGTTAAAGTTCGGAATAATCTCTGTAATTACTCTATTGCCAGAATTTCCTCCTTTAACAACCACATCTTCTGTTTTAAAATTACCAGTTGCGGTATCGCCTTTAAAAGTTAACTGGGGGTCTGTTTGTCCGTATATTACGTTTCCAGAGGCTTCGACCGACTGCTTATCCAAATACCATGTCAAATTATTAGACTGAATCGACTGACCTTTTTGTCCAATACCTCTAACATCTCCTC
>CAKZYM010001212.1 GCA_937884685.1 uncultured Calothrix sp. | reverse complement strand
AGTTAGGAATTAAGAGTTAAGAGTTAGAAATTAAGAGTTTAAAAGTCTGGAATTAAAATACTGATATTTTCCCATACCCTATGCCCAATTCCCAATCCCCCAATTCCCAACCACTCTGGTACACTTAACTTAATAATTAACTAATAAGGAGAACTCAAATGGGCGGCGAAATGTTCAACGCAGCTATATTATCCTTCGGCTTAATCTTTATTGGTTGGGCTATAGGTGTTTTATTACTTAAGATTCAAGGTGCAGAACCAGAATAAAACTCTGCACCTAATTCTTGAAAAACGCTTCAACCATTGGCTAGAGACTTTGAAAGCAGTCTCTGCCATAATTTTTTGTTACGCAACAGATTTTGTTTCATTTTTGCTTAAAAAAACAATTCTGATAAAATTGTTTTAATAAAAGTTAACATTTTTTAACCAAACCTGATGAAAATATTGATAGTAGGTGCTACCGGTACCTTGGGAAGACAGGTTGCTCGTCATGCGATTGATGAAGGATACGAGGTACGCTGTTTAGTCCGAAGTTCCAAGAGAGCAGCATTTTTAAAAGAATGGGGTGCGGAATTGGTGCGGGGAGATTTATGTTTTCCAGAAACCCTCGAAGCCGCAATTGATGGAGTAGATGCGGTAATAGATGCATCAACTTCTCGACCCACAGATTCGCTGAGTATTAAGCAAGTGGATTGGGATGGGAAAGTTGCATTAATTCAAGCAGCAGCAGCAGCAAATATTCAACGTTTTATCTTTTTCTCAATATTAAATAACCAAGATTATCCAGAAGTACCCTTGATGGAAATCAAGCGGTGTAACGAACTGTTTTTAGCAGAATCCGGTTTGAATTACACCATTTTACAGTTAGCTGGCTTCATGCAAGGATTGATTGGGCAATATGGAATTCCAATATTAGAAGCACAGCCAGTATGGGTCACAGGAGAATCTTCTCCCATCGCTTATATGGATACTCAAGATATAGCGAAATTTGCTATCAAAGCGTTGAAGAGAGAAGAAACCCAAAACCAAACCTTCCCAGTAGTAGGAACCCGTGCTTGGAGTGCCCAAGAAATTATCAACTTATGCGAAAGATTATCTGGTAAAAATGCCCGAATTGCTCGGATGCCATTAAATTTACTTCGTACAATTCGCAATATCTTGCGTTTCTTCCAGTGGGGATGGAACGTATCCGATAGACTTTCCTTCACAGAAGTTTTGGCAAGTGGTAAAGCATTAGACGCTTCCATGGAAGAAACATATAAAGCCTTCGACATAGATAAAAGCGAAGTAGCTACATTAGAATCCTATTTACAAGAATATTTCAACAGAATTACCAAAAAGCTCAGAGAACTCGATTACCAGCAAAATAAAGGTAAGAAAAAGAAGGAAAAAAGAACTCCTTTCAAACAATCTTCTTAAGAGGGAGTAGCAAGTAGTGAGTAGCAAGTAGCAAGTGAATTGTATTGTCTAGCGCTATCTATCATAAAGCTGCCTGCCCAACCTTCTTTCCTACTCGCTACTCGTAACTCGCTACTCGCTATGTACTAGATACACATAATGTGTAAAGATTAATCACATAAAAAATGTTTCCTTAAATTTGGATATTTGAACGTGCCGAAAGTAGGCATTATATACAATGACGAAAAGCCGATAGCGAACAGTATTGCTATCGAATTAAAGCAGAAATTCACCGAACAAGGCTGGGATGTATCTGTCGCCAGCGGTATCGGTGGAATTTTGGGGTATTCGACTCCACGAAGTCCTGTCTGTCATACCCCCATAGAAGGACTAACTCCCCCCGGTTTCGATTCATCAATGGAATTCGTAATAGTGCTGGGAGGAGATGGTACTGTATTATCCGCATCTCGCCAAGTCGCACCCTGTGGAATTCCGATGCTGACCGTAAACACCGGTCACATGGGTTTTTTGACAGAAGCTTATATTAATCAATTGCCCAAAGCCATAGAGCAAGTAATGGAGGGTAATTATGATATCGAAGAACGAGGAATGCTTGCGGTTAAAGTTTTTCGTAAAGATGTAATATTTTGGGAAGCTCTATGTCTAAATGAGATGGTGCTGCATCGGGAACCCTTGACTTCCATGTGTCATTTTGAAATAGCAATTGGTGGTCATGCTGCGGTAGATATAGCAGCAGACGGGATAATTGTTTCTACACCTACGGGTTCCACAGCTTATTCTTTGAGTGCAGGAGGTCCAGTAGTAGCTCCCGGAGTTGCTGTATTAGCGCTAGTACCTATTTGTCCTCATTCCCTAGCATCGAGAGCTTTAGTATTTCCAGATAGGGAACCAGTTAACATTCATCCGGTGAATGCAACTCAATTAGTGATGACAGTTGACGGTAATGCTGGCTGCTACATTTTGCCAGAAGACCGCGTTTATATCGAAAAATCCAACTATAGCGCTCGTTTTATTCGTCTGCAATCACCAGAGTTTTTTAGAATCTTAAGAGAAAAACTAGGTTGGGGTTTACCTCATATTGCTAAACCTAGTTCTGTGGAAATTCCTTGAATCAAATGAAAATATGTTCGTAGTTGCGCTGTTTTCTGAGAGTAGCGCGACTACAAGCAGCTATCATCAGTCTCAATACCATAAATCAAATAGCTAATTGTTAAAATAATATAAAGAAAATAGATAATTCTGATAACATCGATTAAAACTTGGACGGGTTGAAACATTGTTTCAAATATGCCAAGGGTAAATTAACACAATTTAATTTTGTTTTAAGCAACTATTACAAGAATTTCACGTCTAATTGTTCCGGAATACTTTACAATCATTGATTTGTAAAATATTGTAGTAAATCTCGCTAACAATCATTTGGGAAAATAATTAATCAAGGTGGTTTAGAGCAATTAAGTATAATGTCTTAGATTTTGCGGAAAGTTGGGTTTGAGAGAAAAACAACCCCCTGAGTTATGGGATAGGGGACAATATAAAGTCCCCATAGGAGAATAGATATTAATTTAACTTTAAAATTACAATCTAAAACTGTCCCGGTATCTTCTTTCAAGTAGAGGATAATTCATTTGGTATGGATAGCTAGTTTAGTGACTTCCTAAAACTTGAGTGTCCTGTAAATCTAAAAATCTAAATAATTATGACTGTTGCTTACAACCCTTGTGTTTTGGTAATAGAAAGCGATGAAAATCTTGCTTCTCAACTTTCTTCCGATTTAAAAGAAATTGGCTACGAACCAATTTTGGCTACAGATACGACTTCTGGCTTACAACACAATCGCGATCGCCAACCTGCTTTGATTGTAGTGGATAGAATGCTAGCTGGAGAATCGGGAATCTCGTTATGCAAAAATCTGAGAAGTAATGGTGTGTGTACTCCGGTGCTGATGTTAATGGCAAGAGATTCGGTTGACGACCGAGTAGCTTGTTTAGAAGCGGGTGCAGATGATTATTTTCTCAAACCTTACCGTTCGGAGAATTTCATGAATCTGGTTCGCTTGTATTTGAAACCGGATGTTGATACTTCAGAGCAATTGCGTTTTGGAGATTTGATATTAGATTTGGCTACTCGTCGGGCTATAAATAACGAGCGAGCAATTGATTTGACAATGAAGGAATTTGAACTGCTAAAGTATCTCATGGAACATCCTCGTGAGGTACTAACTCGGGAACAAATACTAGAAAATGTCTGGGGTTATGACTTTATGGGTGAGTCTAACGTGATTGAAGTTTATATTCGCTACTTGCGACTAAAAATAGAAGATGAGAGTCAAAAACGGTTAATTCAAACTGTACGGGGTGTTGGTTACGTATTGAGAGAATCTTAGTAATTCGGAATTATTTAAGGGTTCTATTACTGAATCAAATTAAAAACTAACTCTTACAGACTTCTCTTCTAGTAGAAATACAGTTTGTGCTGTCTACTTACTGAATTAAAGTATAAAGAAAATCTAAACTCATATAGTAATTTTCGAGAAAAATATTCTACTAGATTAAATTAACTAATTTGATTCAGATCCAATTGATTTAAAGCACTTCTAGAAGATAGGAATGTCTCCCCAAGGTTGATATCTGCTTCTATAGTTTCTTCTTGATTCAAAATTACGGATATAATTTATTACCCATTACCCTACCTTTTGCTCTCTAAACTTGTTAAAATGCAAAATCTAAAATTATCAAATATTGAAGAAATAATTAAAAATTCGATGAAATATTACCAAAGATTACTAGCAATAATACCCTTACTTTTACTTATAAGCTGTTCGCAACAGACACCAGCAAAAGT
>CAKZYM010001211.1 GCA_937884685.1 uncultured Calothrix sp. | reverse complement strand
GCAGTACCTCAATTCCCTCATGAATGTCCCGTAAGCTAAAACCCACTACGTTTGGTATGCGTTATGCAGTACTAGTTGATTATTACAATCGTCCCCAGCTAGCATCCGACGTTCGTAAAGCAGTCAAAGGAGACGTTGGTTTTGTATCCTACGGAAGACGACCCTATTTACTAGCAACATACACCAGCAACCAAAGAGAAGCTTATCAAACCTTAGAAGAACTTTCTAAACGTGGCTTCTTCGCCATCATAGTTGATAGTCAGAAAGTAATGTTACTGCGTTCTGTAGTTCAGCTACCAAATTAGTTGTTAAGAAAGATAGTTGTTAGTTGTAATCCTTAATTCCTAACTCATAACTCCTAACTCTTAACTCTTAACTTTTAATAAGCCGCTTGAGCCAACCAAGAAATAGTCACACCCAAAGCCGAACCGGCTATGACTTGAAAGGGTGTATGTCCGAGTAATTCTTTTAAGCGCTCGGCAGCTATTTCTGGATGGTCTTGGAACATTTCGTCAATTACCTGGTTGAGGATGCGTGCTTGTTTTCCGGCAGCTTGACGGACACCGGCAGCATCATACATAACTATAATGGCGAAAACTGTAGCTAAAGCGAATTCCGGGGAGTCCCAGCCGATAGTTTGTCCAACACCAGCAGCCAAAGCGGTTACTAGGGCTGAATGAGCGCTGGGCATACCTCCGGTTGTTACCAAAACACTCACACTCACTTTACCATTTTTGATTAACTCGATGAGGAGCTTTAAAGCCTGAGCGGCGAAACAAGCTATCAAGGCAACCAATAGTACGTGATTATTAAAGATATTGCCTATGTCTTGCATGGTATTACAGTTGAATTAGGGTAATATTAGCAGTGGTTGTGCGCGTGAGGAAGTGTGGGAAATTACTTATTTAAATCCCTTTTGCAGAAAGATTAAATTAGTTATTGCGACTGGTGATGAAATAAGCTAGAGCAATTAAAGGTTTAGCTTGTTCTCCAAAAGGTTCTAATTCAGCACAAGCAGCTTCCACGAGCAATTGTGCTTGTTTCTTCGATTCTTCCAAACCCCAAAGACTGGGATAGGTAACTTTTTGTGCTTCTAGGTCTTTACCAGCAGTTTTACCTAATTGTTCTTGGGTTGCGGTGATATCCAGAATATCATCAACTATCTGAAATGCAAGTCCAATATTTTGGGAGTAGCGAGAAAGTCTTTGGATATCTTCTGGGGATGTACCAGATAAGATACCACCGCAAACCACACTAGCTTCTAAAAGAGCGGCTGTTTTATGGTTATGAATAAAATTTAGAGTTTCCACAGAGACATCTGTTTTACCTTCCATTTCTAAATCTACAATTTGACCCCCCACCAAACCAGCAGCACCAACCGCACGTCCCAAACGAGAGATTACCTGTAAAACTTGGGTTGCTGGTACATTTTCGGTATTAGCGGCTACATATTCAAAAGCATAGGCTAACAAACCATCACCGGCTAAAATTGCCACATCATCGCCATATACTTTGTGATTGGTTAACTTACCGCGACGGTAATCATCATTATCCATAGCTGGGAGGTCATCGTGAATCAAAGACATAGTGTGAATCATCTCCAAAGCACAAGCTGTTGGCATTGCTATATCGATATTTCCACCAGTCATTTCACAAGTAGCTAAACATAAAATCGGACGCAAACGCTTACCCCCAGCTAAAAGAGAATAGCGCATCGACTCATAAATTTTCTCCGGATAAACCATAGTCATCGATTTATCCAAAGCAGTTTCCACAAGCTTTTTTCGTTCCTTGAGATAAACCGGTAAATCAAGCTCTAATTGTTTAGATTCCGTTTCATTTTTCGTCAGATTATCTGCTGCAACCATTTGCTTACTTCCTTAATTTCCTGTTTTAACTCAACTAGTAACTAGTAACTAGTAATTGGTAATCTCTAACAACTAACAACTAACCACTAACTGTTAACTGATAACTGTTAACTGTGTTTTCTAATAACATGGCAACGGTCATAGGTCCGATACCACCGGGAACTGGGGTAAGGAAATCTGCAACGGTTGCAACTTCATCAAACTTGACATCACCGATTAAGCGACTTTTGCCGTTTTCATCAGTAATACGGTTTATCCCCACATCTACCACAACCGCGCCTTTTTTCACCATTTGAGCAGTAATTAATTCAGGAATCCCCACAGCAGCAACTAGAATATCGGCATTTTTTGTAATATCTTGTAAATTTTGAGTGCGTGAATGAGCAACTGTTACCGTCGCATTTGCTTCTAATAACATCATCGACATTGGTTTTCCCACCAAAATCGAACGACCCAACACCACCGCTTGTTTTCCCGATAAAGATATAGAATATTCCTGCAACAATCGCATTACCCCCGCTGGAGTGCAGCTACGTAAACCCGACTCACCCCTCAACAATCTTCCTAAATTCAAGGGATGGAGTCCATCAACGTCCTTGTCGGGAGCAATTTGATGTAATAACGCTACGCTATCCAGATGAGGGGGAAGAGGTAGCTGTACTAAAATTCCATCAATTTGCTCATCGGAATTTAAATTATGAATAACTTCTTGAAGTTCGTCGAAAGTTGTTTCTGTGGGGAAATGTCGGTTAAACGAAGCAATACCCACTTTGCTACAAGCTCGTTCCTTATTACGAACATAAGCAGCGCTTGCAGGATTATCACCCACCATCAACACCGCTAAACCAGGGGGACGACCAACTTTAGGTTGTAATTGGGCTATCTTAGTGGAAAGTTGTTCGTGAATCTTTAATCCTAAAGCTTTACCATCAAGCAATTTTGCTGTTTTTGTTTCCATGAGC
>CAKZYM010001210.1 GCA_937884685.1 uncultured Calothrix sp. | reverse complement strand
AATACCGCGACCTGCACAACCTACTCCAGGCTCAGGACCACCGGATTCTACACAGCGAACGCCGCGAAATCCTTCGAGCATTACTTCTTCAAGTTCTAAATCTTCTACTGCACCGCGCTCAGCAGCCATCAGTAGTTTACTTTTGCTTAGAATTCATCATAAATTGTTGTATATAAACATTTTAATCACCTAGAGAATGTTTATGAATCACATTCTTTTTTAAGCAAAAAGTAAGCAATAACATGACAGATATACAGGGAAAGGTTTTTAATGATTTTATTCCTCCAGCAACTACTGATGGCTCCTATCGAGGGAAGAAAGAGCAACGAGACGCTACTCAAAAACATTTCCGTATGAAATTAAAGCAAGAATTAGGAACGATAAATCAAAGACTTAAACAATGCAAAATAAAAGTGAAGCTACTCCTTACAGGTAACGCTATTCAGCTACAAGCTACACTACCATTAAAACCGGGCGATACTCATAAGCAAGGAAGGAGTAACAAGCAATATAAAATATCCCTCGGAATTCCGGCAAATTTTGACGGGTTAAGGACTGCTGAAGAGGAAGCTCAAGAGCTAGGTAAATTAATTGCTCGTCAGACATTTATATGGACTGATAAGTATTTAGGAGTTAGAGCGACTAAGCAAAAGGGTATCACTTTTAGAGAATTCTATGATATTTTTGAGTTGAAATACTTTGCAAATAAAAAAAAGACAAGAAAAAGTATTGGTACTTTTGAGAATTACAAAAGTAGATATAAAAGTATTTTTATGTCAGATGAAGTTATATCCGCTAAATCTTTAAGAGAAATAGTTTTATCCATTTATTCTCCGAGTCCAAGATATGAAGCTATAAGAATAGCATCAATAATATCTAACTTATTATCAATAGATGCGAAATTTACTGACCTAATAATTAAGCAAGAAAAACGTGAAAGAAATATACCATCAGATAAAGAAATCATCTTTTATATAAATAATTTTCAAAAGCAATATGAATCAGCAAAAAATACTCCCAAATCTATAAGACATAAATGGAGAATTTATAAACTAGCTTATGGCTTATTAGCTATTTATGGTTTACGTCCTAGAGAAATAGTTAATAAACCTGATTTCAACTGGTTATTGTCATCAGACAACATTAGAAATACTTTCAAAGTACATGGTGATAATAAAACTGGGTATAGAGAAGTAGTCCCTTTCCTTCCTGAGTGGGTTGACTTATTCGATATAAAGAATGAAGAAAATATTCGATTGTTTCAAGAAACTATGCTTGGATGCACTACAAGCAGAGAATTACATTTGAAAGTTGGCTTAATATCGAGTAATTTTGTTCGCTCAAAAATACCTTTCCAACCATATGATTTAAGACATGCTTGCGCTATTCGGTCACATTTACAGGGAGTTCCCATCAAAGCAGCATCCGATAATTTAGGACATACTGTTGAAATGCATACTAAAGTTTATCAGCATTGGTTCGGATTTGATAATCGAGTTAAAGCTTTCAATCAAGCACGAGAAGAACAAAATGAATTGCAACGTGCTTACGATGAAATTACGAACTTACGTAATAAAGTTGCTAAGCTTGAATTAGAAATTACTAGATTGCGTTTAACTAGTAGAATTAGTTAATGTAGTATACCTTACAAAACTCTACTATTGACTAGACTTCTTTTCTATTTTAGAAGTCTATTTTTATGGTTCATCAACACATATTATACTTAAATTTTATAAAAAACCTGAAAATAAAAGCTGTGTAACAAAATTCTCCGCTCTCTTAAATCAACTTATTTATTAAATAATCCTTTTTTTTGAATGTATTTTTAGCATATTAAGTTCGGAGGAGCTATTTTCTTAATCAATCAGATTTATTCATTTATTATTTATAGAATATACAAACTAGATAGAGTAATTAAAAATAATATTTTTCTGATGGTATATCTGACCACAAACATATTTATCAATTGCAGTACACCTATAAATTTAATTTGCAATATTCATATAAATAAGAAATAAGTAAGAAATATTGTTACTCTTTTTTGCCCGTTTTCAACTAATAGATAAACCACCTATAAATTCACGCTAAGCAATAAACAAGCAATATTATTATCTATATGAATAGAGTCCCCATATAACAAGCTATTCATCAATCTTTTATTGTTCAGCAGCCAAGTGAAGTACGGTTGTTTGTGCTTTAGAGTGGAGCATCAAACGAGTGGAATCTGCCTTTGGATCGCAACCTACGATCATAATTCTTTGTCCCATCTCAGC
>CAKZYM010001209.1 GCA_937884685.1 uncultured Calothrix sp. | reverse complement strand
GGCCTACTGCATTTACCTACTATGCATATCCTACAGGAGGAAGTTTTCCGTGGATTTTTAATTTCGTTTTTTTCCCTGAAGGCAAATTTGAATCGGTTTTACATAAGATTTTTGAAAATCTTTCAATGATAGCTTGTATAATAGAAACTCAAAAATTCAAATTTGAGTACGCCAAAATAGACGAAAACCTCAAAATTACTAAATATACTGGGGAAGCAGAAAGTTTTATAGAAGACTTAGGTAATGACGTAATTCTAGAAATGGTAGCAATCCCTGGTGGTAGTTTTATCATGGGTGCCCCTGAAAATGAAGAAAAAAGCTATGATAAAGAGCGTCCCCAACACAAAGTAAATATCAAACCCTTTTTCATGGGTAAATTCCAAGTTACCCAGGAACAATATCAGGTAATTATGGGGCGCAATTTTTCTCGCTTTAAAGGGAAAAAACGACCAGTTGAAAAAGTGAATTGGCGTAATGTAGAGGAATTTTGTAAAAAGTTATCCAAGCTCACTGGAAAAGAATATCGATTACCCAGCGAAGCTGAATGGGAATATGCTTGTCGTGCAGGTACAACCACAACTTTTCATTTTGGCGAGACTATTACAACCGATTTGGCAAATTTCAACGGTAATTATCTATACGGTTCTGCACCGAAGGGTGTTTTTCGTCAGGAAACTACGGATGTAGGCAGTTTTCCTGCTAATCCCTTTGGTTTATATGATATGCATGGCAACCTTATAGAATTGTGTCTTGATGATTGGCACTATGGTTATAAATGGCTTCTTGTTGATTGGTACCGTAATTATAAGAGAGAAACCAGAGATGGTAGAGCTTGGGTAAATAACAATCTTAATTTTTTCGCGAAAGTGAGCCGGGGCGGTTCATGGCGCTTCGGTTCTGAGAACTGCCGTTCAGCGTATCGTGGATTAAATATTTGTGGACCCTTAGAGACACATGAATTGATTGGTTTTCGTGTGGTATGTGCCGTCGGGAGGACTTAATTAGCCCTTTTCTCTTTTCCCCTTTTCCCTTCCACTCTTTCTTTTTTTACCTTACCCTCCGCCGTGAGTCAGTCGAATCTTTTTGATATTTTTAAGCTAATCAAATCTAATATTTTCCCATATATCAGCAGCAGTAAACCTGGATAAATGACCAACATTCGTTGTTGCAATCACAACATTCGGAATTCCTAAAGTTATGGCTTGCGCTACTAAAATAACATCGCCATCAATTGTTTTATCCCCTGCTGTTGGTTGTCCTTGCTGTCTAGCTTGTGCCCAGAGTAATGCAGCTTGACGCATTGCAGCAGTTGTAATAAGTAAATATTCTAGTAGTTTTACTAACTTATCTAATCTAGCTAAACCCTTTGTTTTATTAGCACGTAATAGTTCTCGACGAACTTCATAATCTGCAATTTCTGGGATTATAACTCGAACATTTGATGATACTAAGTCTTGCAACCAGCGCGTACAAGCAGTACTTTGTAAAGAAAATTTTGGATTTGTTACTAAACCAATAGGTCCAGCATCTAACATTACAACTTGACTTACCAAGACACACCCTTCATTTCTGGAGGAAATAATTTCCGTTCGGATAACCTATCCTCATCCAAAGCTTTAATTAAAAACTCACCGGTACTTTCTTGTTCCTGAACATCATCTTCATCCAACCAAGAATCAAGTACATCAACTAAGCTGGTTTGCTTTTCTTTATTTGAAATTTGCTCTTGTAGCATTTCCAAAGCATACTCTTCTACTGATAGACCTTTCTTTTGTGCTTCCAGATTCAAATACAATTCCATTTCTGGCGTTAAATTGAGCATTAAGACCATAAATAAATATTTTTATTAACTACACCTAATCTTTCAATTAAATTATATCTTTATCTACGAAAATCATTAATAATATTCTATAGCTATAAATTAAAAATCTATAATCATTCAAATATCTTATGTCAGCTAAAGTAATTCTCACCATAATTAAAGGTAAATCACCGGGAAGACAATATGTTTTCGATTCCCGCACTAGTTCTATTATAGGTAGAGCAGAAGACTGCAATATTCAATTACCAAATGACAAAGACCATTCTACAATTTCTCGCTATCACTGCTTATTAGATATCAATCCTCCGGATATTCGGATTAGAGATTTTGGTAGTAAAAATGGAACTTATATAAACGGTAAAAAAATTGGAAAAAGACAAGAAAATCAAACACCGGAAGAAGCTGCAAAGGAAATTTTTCCTGAATTTGATTTAAAAGATAATGATGAAATTAAGTTGAGTAATACAGTATTTGTAGTCGGAATTGAAAGTAAGCCAGAAGAAATTAAAATTGATAACTTTTCACCTGGCACAATTGATTTTAATAATCGTGTTATAGAAGAACCAAACTTACTGGGATATATCCAAAAATTATTAAAATTAGCAAAAGCAGGAAATAGAAAGTTATTTGCTATAAAAGGATACTATATCATTCAACTTTTAGGTTTAGGCACATTTGGTGAAGTTTATTTAGCCTAACACAGTCATTCACAAAAATTTATTGCTCTCAAGGTAATATCACCTCAAGTTGCTGCTAACGAATATGCTGTAAATTCGTTTTTAAGGGAAACAGAAAATATCAAAGTTTTAAGTCACCCTAATGTCGTGAACTTAATTGATTATGGTTACTCCGACGGAATTTTCTTCTTCACAATGGAATATTGTCAACATGGAACTGTTGAAGATTTAATCCGAAAACACCGAGGACAATTACCTGTTGATATTGCTTTACCAATTATTCTCCAAGTTCTCGATGGTTTAGAATATACCCATAATGCAGAAATTCCTTATGTCAAACTCAATGATGGTAACTTTGGTAAAGGTAAAGGTTTAGTTCATCGCGATTTAAAACCCGCGAATATCTTCTTAACAGAATTTGATGACGAAATTATCGTGAAAATTGGCGATTATGGTTTATCAAAAGCCTTTGATTTAGCCGGTTTAAGCGGACAAACTTTAACTGGTTCTGAAGCTAACGGTACTCCCTTCTTTATCCCGCGACAGCAAGTACTTAAGTTTAGAGATTCTAAACCAGAAGTTGATGTTTGGGCTGCTGCTGCTTCTTTATACTATATGTTAACTGGATATTCTCCCCGCGATTTTTTCAGCAACAATGTATGGTTAGAAGTATTAAGAAATAAACCCGTACCCATTCTTCAACGGGATATAAATATTCCTCACAAATTAGCAGAAATAATAGATTTAGCTTTAATAGAAGAACCAGAAATTCATTTTAAAAGCGCCAAAGAATTTAAACAAGCATTATTAAGTGTTGTATGAATTATTTTCACATTAAAGTCACGTATTAAAAAATACAATTGTAGGGTGCTGTGACGGTCACAACCAAATTTCAACATTAACCAAATAATTTGATATTACCGTCACGCACCAATTCTTCAATATTTGTAGGGTGCTGTGACGGTCACGACCAAATTTCAACATTAACCAAATAATTTGATATCACCGTCACGCACCAAGCAATTATTATAAATAACGAAAACAAACATGGTCGTAAAACTTTATTTGGTCTGTCATAATATCCTGATGGTGCGTGACGGTAATTCGGATTATTAATCGTTTTCATTTCAATTTATCGAAACCGTCACAGCACCCTACACTATATTCTTTATCCTCTGCCCATTCCTA
>CAKZYM010001208.1 GCA_937884685.1 uncultured Calothrix sp. | reverse complement strand
AAACAAGGCTAACTGTTCCAATTCTTCTAAACCACTTAAAGGTTGACATAACCAGAAATTTTGAGAACGAGTTCCTGTAGCCGCAATTTGTGCTGGTAAATCTTGTGAGGTTAAAACAAGACAACTTTCACAAGTATCAACAGTCAACCAAGTTTGAATAAATTTCACCCACCATTCATCTTTGAAGTTACTCCATCCTTCTTCTTCATTTCCTTCTAAAATCATTTCCAAGGAATCAATTTGAATTAAATAACGATTATCTTGTAAATGCTTTACTAAACGATAGAGTAATCTTTGAGTATCCTTACGGTCTTCAGGTGTGACTGCTTCACCAGCTTTTTCTAATAATCTGGCTGCTACACTCCCAAAATCAGAAGTTTGTTCTTGATTATCAAAATTCTCTTGGAGATAATAATTCCAATCTTCAAACCAATCTTCTAATTCAACAGCTAATCGTTCCCCCAAAGCTGTTTTACCAATACCCGTAATACCAACAAGTACCAGTAAGCGACATGAGCCACGAATTCGACTACTTAAGACATTAATCAAACTTTCCCGACCAGCCCAAGCATCATCATAAGCAAAAAAGTTAGGAGATGTCGGCTGATTATTCTTCTTTTCTTCAGATGTTTGATTACTTGCACCATTAACATCAAGCTTTGCTAAAATCTCAAAAGCAAAAGCGCTTGCATTACGTGCAGCAATTTCCTGAGAACCAACTGCATCAGCTTTACTTTTATCATCAATTAAGTCAGAAATACCACGAACAATTAACGCAGACACCTGCTGATTTGCATGAACTGCTTGCAGTATACCTCGCCCCTCCATTTCCACGGCGATCGCATCACCATAGTTGAACTGGAGAAATTGCAAAACCTTCGATTCAGTTGAAGCAACAACTTTTTCTCCAGCAGCGATGGGTGCTACGAATACTTTGGGAGTTGTATTTGGTTGAACTTTTAATCTTTGTAACCAGTCAGTTCTCCTTGCTTCAGCTCTAGCTCGTTGGATTAACTTGTATGTAGAAAGACCTACATCAGGTCGTGGTTTAAATTCAATTTCGGCTTTACCTGACTCATAACCATATACCTTTGTGGCAGCGACTACATCACCAAGAGCAACATCTTTAATACCACCGGCTACTCCTACAAAAAATATAATCTCGGGATTAAAATGGGCGATGGCTCTTTCTGCTTCCACAGCAGCGCTGGAATTTCCAGCACCAACTTCGACAATCCCAACTTCCCATGTTTTTCCGTTGGTTGTGAATTTTCCCCGCTCGTAAATTGTTCCTTGGGGACGTGCTTCTTCTCGTAGTTCTGTTAAATGTGTACGAACAGCTTTATACTCAACAGGTATAGCAGTGAGGATAACTACGCAAGGTAGATTTTTTTCTTGCTGTTGTGAATTTTTATTTTCTTGAGTAGGATTCTCTATTTGAATATTGACTGGTGGATTATTTTGTTGAGAACTTGTTGTCGGAGTTTTACTAACAATAGCTTTTTCAAGTTCCGAGGCTAAATCTGCCAATTGTTGGTGACGCTCATCTGCCTTATCTATCTGCTCGCTTAATAACCGTACAAATAGCACAAGGGCATTTTCTTTGGTGTCGCTGCGATACTTGTCAACTAAGTATCCAATTACCCCATCCACTCTACTAGGAATACTATTAGCTTGAGGCAAATTAAAACGCCAAGGTCTAAGTGGTGCATAAGGAAATACAACAGCCCTAAGTGTATCATCAGTAGCAAATTGTTCGCATTCTAACAAAACCTTACGCAATCGTTTGAGTAGTTGTGGTGGGATACCAGGCATATTTATTAGTTCAGTTCTTGTCTGAGTAGTATTAGTTGTAAAAGCTTGAAGCCTTTTATGACCAAGTGAACTAATTTTTGTAAATATTTTTATATCTTCGTCATCTAAATTGTATTTTTGTTGTGGTTGGTTAATAATATAATCAGCAAGTTGAATCAGAGGATGATTTGGATTTTTGCGAGATACTGAATAATCTTTAAATTTAGCAACTAAGATAGTGGTAAATTCATTAATTCCTATGTTGAAGTCTAGATTAACAATAAAGTAATTATCAATTTTAGCGTTTCTGAAAATCGCTCTTCTTCCAGCTACGGTGTCAATATTAATAAATAAGGTTTGTAGAGCTGATTCTAGCTGATTAATGTCATTTGCTTCTAAATCGGAAAATATTTTAGAATTATTCAATTTATTTTTCCTCACATTGAAAAATATTATCTAAGATAAATTTATGGTTTCAAAATTTTTTCAATTACTTCTCTCAATTTTTTCCATACCACCTCACCTTTGAAGTTTTCCCAAAATGATGAAGGACTGTCGTAATAATAGAGCCTTGTTTCATTTAAATTATAAACTAATGGAACTTAATACCATAATTTATCAGTATCTACATCATATTTAGAGTTTATTTTCACTTTGTTAAATTATCAAGTCAATCCAATTAACTCTAAAGCTTTTTTAGCACTGTCACGAACATAGGAATCTTCATCATTTAAAGCATTAATAAGAGCATTAACTGCTAGTTCGCTGCCGATTTTTCCTAATGCATCTGCAGCACTCCTACGAACATAGGAATCTTCATCATTTAAAGCATTAATAAGAGCATTAACTGCTAGTTCGCTGCCGATTTTTCCTAATGCATCTGCAGCACTCCTACGAACATAGGAATCTTCATGGTTTAAAGCATTAATAAGAGGATTAACTGCATAATGTGAACGAGTAATTTCTAACAATTCAATTTCTAGTAACTTGGATAATTTTTTCTCTAAAATCCAATCAATGGGTTGTTGCTGGAACTGCGGTTTGACTTCTCCAGCTAACCGCGCACCCAACCTCAAATCTATATCCAAACCTAACTCTACCACCCGCACTGCCTGGGTTTTCTCTTCAATCAAAGCCAACATTAACGCTATAGGTTCAGTCCATTTGGGCAAGTTCAAATAGTCGTTTTTTAATTCAGTATCATTAATGCTAAGTAATTGTCTCAGCAAATATTCAGCAGCATAATATTCTTGTAATAATTGGTTCCTAAATTCGATTTGGTCGCCACTCCCTACTTGAATTAAATGATATTTAAGTAAGTCTTCCAACCAAGACTTTGCATTATCGCGGGGTTTATCTAATTTCTCAGCATCAAGATATTGAGTAAAAATCTCTTCTACTTCCCCCTTGGGAATCGCAACCCGAAATTCTGTTACAGGTTTCCCCAGCATCATCTCAAACGCCAAATGTTCCAGCAAAAAGTTCCACCAACGTCTCGATTCTGCTGTTACTGCAACATCTGCTCGCAAGTTGTCTTCATAACTTCGGGTAAATAAACGAAATACCATCCCCAAATTAAGCGGAATATTCCCCGTTTTCTGAAATAACCCGCACAACATCCACAGCAACAATGGTGTCTTACCAAATTCCCACAATCTGTCCTTCAAACATCGCAACAATTCCTCACCTTGCTGCGGTAGATACCCCATAACAAAATCGCGCATCTGATTTTCATTTAAGGGCTGCATTTCTAACTTTTTCTCAATTCCCAAATCACCACCGACACTTAAATCTCTTGTGGTGAAAATCATTGGAGTCTGAGAAAAGTCTTTACGAAATACTGCAACTTGTCGCCGCGCATCTTCTGAAGGAAGCTCGTTTACACCGTCAATAAGCAGCAAAAATTTACCTTGACGCAGTAGATTTTTTAAAGTTGTTTCATCCAGGTTTAGGTTTGTATCGTGCTGTTGTAAAAATCCTTGGATGCGTTCAAAAATTGAAGTTTGCCAATAGCGTAATTCTACAAGTACAGGGATAGTTTTGTTATTTACTGAACTTGCCGCTTGTGCTTCTTCCAACAATAACCTTGCTAAAGCCGTGGATTTACCCGAACCCGGTTTACCCACTAACAACACGTGATTTTTAGCGTATTTACGAATACCTTCTAAAACGGGTAAACGTTCTATCTGTTGAACGCTCTCTACCATTAACCCAAAATCAAAAGGTGATGAAAGCTTTTGTTCTTGCTGCTCTTCTTGCTGTTTTTTACCTTCCGTATCTGTCAAGGTGTAGAGATTCCACCAGTGTTTATAATTTTCGCTGATGGATTCTAGATAGTGTTTAAATTGTAAATGCTCAAATGTGGGTTTTGGTGGCGTAATTTCTCCTAAAAACTTCTTAATTGCAGGAGAAAATAAAATAAACTCTCCTTCCGCTAATTTATTTCCTGTTAACTCTTCAATTTCTTCTCTTAAAGCTTGCTTTTCTTCTCCAGCAAGAAGTTTTGCCAAAACACGAGTAGTATTTACTAAATATTGATGCTCATCCCATAAATTTGTACGCTCTAGTGGCTCTGCTAAAATTTCCACTAACTGAAGAAAATAAGATTGGCCCGGTGAACCCAAAACGGGATTATCTTCGGGTAAATTTTTATTTAACTCATCCGTTAGTTCTTGAATAGTAGCATCAGGTTCTAAATAAGCTTTCGCAATCCACTTTTGGGTGCGAGTTGATTCTGGATGCAGCTTCCAATCTGGTTGTTTTTCTAAATAAAACTCTAAAAAATCTGCTAACTGAAACGGTATTCTCCAACCAAATTTATCTTCCAATTCTACTAACAAAACTTCCCGCACGCAGGGTTCTACTTCATAAATATCTTCTTGAATGCGACGACATAAAGGAGACAGTAGTAAGTCACTTTCAGCTATCCAAGGAATATCTTCACTATCAAGAAAATTGATGCGAATTAGATTAACTAACTCTGGAGTCAAAATTAAAGGTAAAGCAGTATGACAAGCAAGAGCTAAATGTTTTTCCCCAAAACGACGCTCGAAAGCTACTACCTCCCTTACTGCATATTCTGGGGGTAACCATTGCTTTCTGACAACAGCTTCAATCGTCTTGGTCATCTAACCTCACTTCAGGTGGAAAGGGATGTCCTAGTAAAATTTTAACTATATCGTTTAATCCCTGCCGATCCAAAGGATACATTGGTACAAATTCGGCAATTTCCTCAGCAGTGGTTGTCTTCCACCGAGGTTGGGGAACTGGATTTAACCAAGCATATAAATAAGTATATTGTCTTAATTGCTTAATAAATGCCTTTGTTTCTTTTAATCTTTGCCCATCATAAGTCCTCCGTGCTGCTCCTGCATCACTGACAATAAGGACACTGTTATCCCTAACCTGTTCTGATAATACATCTTCAATGAGACAAGTTTGAGTAAGATTTGGTTTTTTATAGAAATAAATTTCTGGACAATCGTGAAAATAATAAGTACTAATTTTGCCTAATAGTCCTCCTTTTTCTATACTTTCTTGTAAAGCTTTTATCAGTAGATTAAAAGGAGACATTGACCCTTCAGAGTCAATTAATAAAACTAATTTAACTTGATTGCGCCGACGAGCTTGTAATACAGGACGATGAAAAAAACCAACTTTACAAATATCGTTAATTGTTCCTTGCACATCTAATTCTTCTGCAATACCTTCTCGTTGTAAACTTCGTAGATTTCGCCAACTTATCGTCATATCGCGTTGACTAATAGGTAAACGAGGGATAAACTTATATTTTTTAACTTCTTTATATGTATCTTTTTTGTCTGTAAATTGTTTAGAAATATGTTTTGCAGAAAAAAAATTAGTCAAAGATAAATCACTCGAAGAACTAGTAGAAATATTATCTTGCTGTTCAGTTGAGTTTTTAGTTTCAGGTTTTGTTTGAGTTGACTGTTCAGTTTGATTGTCGTTTAATGTGGAAAGATTTTTAATAGGTTTGTTGATATTATCTTTTATAGGGTTATCCTCATTTGTCTTTGTAGCTATTTTTATTGGTTTATTTAAACGAGGTTTAACTAATTCAGTAAATTTTAAATGAAAGATTTCTCTATCTTCTTGAGACTTAGCCCAAAGTAATTTTAAAAAGCGTTCTAATCTATCAATATCTTCTATTCCTATTCCTTCTCGAATCGATTTGAGGGCT
>CAKZYM010001207.1 GCA_937884685.1 uncultured Calothrix sp. | reverse complement strand
TGTTTATGCCTACTAGCTAATTATTAGATAATTTTGATATGTATCAATACGGAAGATTTTCTGCTTAGTTAGGAATCATAGAAACGCCACATATTAAGAGTTAAGAGAACAGATAATGACAGAAGAAATCAATTCAAATCCCAACTTATACGCTTTACTAATTGGTATTGACTGCTATTTACCCAATCGCTTGTCAGATGGTACATCTTACAGAAGCTTAGGAGGTAGCGTCCGCGATATTAACCATGTAGAAGAATTTCTTTCACGTCAACCCCAAAAACCCACAAAGATTTTTAAGTTAACGGCTTCAAATCCAGACCCGGATACCTTGGAAATTGGTGAAGTACCCAAGCCAAAGGAACCAGAATCACAATTACCCACCTACAAGAATATCGTTGCACAGTTCGGGTATCTTACAGAAACAGCAGCACCAGGAGACTTAGTATATATCCAATATTCAGGTCATGGAGGACGAACCACTACAAATTATCCCCAAATCAAAGGAAAAAATGGTATTGATGAAGCATTAGTCCCTACTGATATTGGTACTGAAGAAGGACAATATCTGCGTGATTTGGAATTAGCAACACTTCTCAAAAAAATGGCAGATAAGGGGTTATTGGTCACGGTTGTCCTGGATTGCTGTCACTCTGGTGGTGCGGTGCGGGGAGAAGATGCAGATATTCGCGGTTTGGATACGATTGATAAAACTCCCAGACCAATATCAAACCTAGTTGCTTCTGCGGATGAATTAGCTGAAAATTGGTTGTTTTTAACACCCGAAGAAGCAGAAGAATCAGGAGTAACTCGTAAAGCAACTGCTGTTGCTAGTATGTTACCATCCGTCAAAGGTTATGTATTATTAGCTGCTTGCCGTCCTTCTGAATTAGCTTATGAATATGCTTTTGATGGTAAAAAACGCAATGGTGCGCTTACTTATTGGTTGCTAGATACTTTAAATCAACCAATGCCGGGAATGACCTACAAAATGCTGCATGACCGCATCAATGCCAAAATCAAAACTTTGTTTCCCCAACAAACACCGATGTTAATGGGTGAAGATAAACGTTTAGTATTTGGTAGTAAATACGTTCAAACGGAGTATGCAGTTAATGTAATGCAGGTAAAAGTGGAGGGAAACACCACTAGAGTTAAATTTGATGCTGGTCAAGCACAGGGTTTGCGTAAGGGAGCAACATTTGCTATTTATCCTCGTGGTTTAACTAGTTTTAGCGAAGTAGAACAAAGAGTAGCAGTAGCAGAAATTACGGAGTTAGAAGCATCATATTCTTGGGCAGAAGCCACAAAAATACTGAATCCAGAATCGGTTATCGAACAAGGAGCGCAAGCAGTATTGACCTCTGCACCCGTCAAGTTAGTACGAAAGGTACGGTTGCTTAAAGATAATAATTCATCCCAGAAAAAAAATGCAGCCTTGCAAGCTGTGGAAGTAGCATTAACTGGTAACGGCTGGGTGGAATTAGTCGGAAAAGATGAAGCTGCTGATTATCAAGTAGATATCAAAAAAATCTCTTCTAAAGCTGAAGCAGAAACGTACCAGGTAGCGGTTAACGAGATAATTTATGAGATATATGACCGCACTGGTGCGTCAATTGTTCTTCGACCAGCTTTTAAGATAAGCGAAAATAATTCTGCTGAAACAGTAGTGAAGCGTTTGGTGCATTTAGCAAAGTATCAGGCGATACAAGAACTCGATAACCATGATGCAAGTTCACCTTTGAGAGGAAAAGTTGTAGTGGAATTGCTGGGTAAGCAGGAGGATTATGACCCAGTAGACGAATTGAAACCCGAACCATTTGCTGACCTCAATCATCCAGAAGTAAAGGCTGGGGAATATGTATTCTTAAAAATTCGCAACAATTATTCCAGTGTAGTTAATGTTGCAGTGTTGGATTTACAGAGTGATTGGGCGATTGACCAGATGTATCCCAAAACTAGCCAGTTCGTTTCCCTTGACCCCGAACAAGAGGAATTAATTCCGGTAAACATGAGTCTTCCAGAAGGCGAAGAGGAAGGTAAAGATATTTTTAAAGTGTTTGCCACCATTGGTACGGCTAACTTTCGTTGGTTGGAATTACCATCTCTTGATAAACCGATTCTGTCACCACAAGCGAAGGGAATATCAAGAAGCGGCGACCCTTTAGGTGAATTTTTGATGACGTTTGCAGCCGAACAGCCAATAACTCGCAAAGCGAATCCAGTTGCTTTTCCTAGCCATGATTGGACAACGGTGCAAGTTGAAGTAGCCGTGAAAACCTAATAGTTATAATTAACTATGTATTATATAATGCATTGCAATTTATCTTCAATTATTGTAAATACACAGTTGCTTTTGGAAGCAATACGAAAAAGTTAAAACTGCTTTTTAGGTAACTTTAAACACTTTACTGTTTGGATATTATTATGTAATATCCGTGAATATTAGCTCATTTTGGTCTAATAAGAATGAGAATTTACTCCATTAATTGACAAGAAAATTGGAACTCACTTTCCGGAGCGTTGTACCTCAAGTTCCGTAAGTACTCCTGTGTATTAAGCTATGGTTAAGAAAATCCTGATTTTGGCAGCAAACCCCAGAGGGGATCTCAAGCTAGAGCAAGAAATACGTGATATAGAAGAAGGTCTGAAGCGTTCAGCTTGCCGCGAGCAGTTTGACCTAAAAATTAGATTAGCTGTACGTGTCAAAGATTTGCAAGCTGCCCTATTGGAGGTGAAACCTTGGATTGTTCACTTTTGCGGACACGGTAGCGGAAGTGAGGGACTAGTTTTAGAAAACGATGCGGGAAGACAACAGTTAGTGGGAACGGAAGTCCTAACAGACTTATTTCGGATTGTTGCCAAGTGGAAAGTAGTAGAATGTGTGCTACTCAATGCTTGCTATTCTCAGGAGCAAGCCTCAGAAATTGTCAAACACATTAATTATGTTATTGGTATGCGGCAGGAGATTCAAGATGATGCTGCAATTGCCTTTACGGTAGGCTTTTACGAAGCATTAGGTTCTGGCGAGACAATTGAATCTGCTTATGAATTCGGTTGCAATCGTATTCAATTAGAAGTTAACCGCTCAACAGAAACTCGCAAAGGGACAGTGGTGGGTGAAACTGAAGCAATTAAGGTGCCCGAACACCTAATTCCTGTGCTGCAAAAAAAAGAGCATCTTATTCCTATTAAATCAGAAGAAAATATGCCATCACAGCAGGAGAAAAAAACTGCTCCCGAACAGCCCAGTGGTGGTATCCACTTTGGAGACAGTACAAACGTTCATGGAGACGTGTTCAATGGAAATAAATATGTAGGAGGTGATGATGAAGAATAATGAAACTGATGGTCATAGCGATGGAATCCATTTTGGAGACGAAACAATTGTCACAGGAGATGTTATCGGCGGGAGTAAATACGAGATTAAGTTTTATGCTCTAGCTTCCATCGCTCTCGATGACAAAATCAATTGGGGACAATATAGAGCAAAAGATAAGATTCAGATTGAAGAACCCTACCAATTTCTGAGTTATTACGACACCACAGATGCAGATATTTTCTTTGGTCGAGAAGCGGTTTCTCAGTTACTAGCTTCTAAAGTCTCCAGTCATAAATTAATTTTGATTAATGGTAAGTCTGGCAGTGGGAAAACTTCTTTAATTAATGCAGGAATTATTCCAGCATTGGTAAAAAAAGGCTATTTTACAATGGTTTTCCGGGACTATGGCTATCCCACTCAACTAATAAAGGCTGGTATAAAAAACCTCGACAATGTAAATGTTGACCTTAGTAATAGTGATACACTTTTGGAGTGTTTACAACAAATTTCTCGCCAAACTCAGCGTCCTATTGCAATTTTTCTTGACCAATTTGAAAGATTCTTTTTAAATCTTCCTTTAACTAAAAGAGGGCATTTTATTCAGGAATTTTGTGAATGTCTACAGGTAATGAATGCCCAGAATTTGAATATTATAATTTCTGTGCGCCAAGATTTCTATGGAAATTTGGGAGAATTTTGGCATTCAATACCTGAGTTTAATACTGAGAGCTATCAATATTATTTAGAACCATTGAATATAGCAGAAGCTATTGATGCTATCAAGAAGCCATTACAAATTCTTAAAGATAATATAGTTTACGACCCAGATTTTTTAGAAAATACTCTTGTACCTAATCTTCTGATAAAAAGTGAACAAGAGGAAGTAAAACAAATTGAGCCAATTCATTTACAAATTGTCTGTAATCGTTTATTCGATGAGGTAAAAACTAGAAAATTACAGCAAATTAAAGCAGGGGAAACCATCATCATCAAAGAAGATTTGTATCAAGAATTGGGTGGTGTCGAGGGGATTTTACAGGAATATATCAATATAATTTTGACTGAGAATTATTCGCCAAATGAGCGGGACGAGGTGAAGTCTATTCTCAAACAAATGACAACTTCTCAAGGGACTCGCATCTTTAAATCTATTGAAGAAATTGCTCAAAAATTGCACTATTCAGAAACACAAGTTGAAAAGATTATTGAGAAACTAGATAGGAGTCGTCTAATTGAAACTATACCCCAAGCCAAAAAATACTCAATTACCCATGAATATCTTGCTAAACAAATTAATCAATGGAATAGTTTACAAGAATTAGAAATTAAAAGAGCGATTGAATTATTTGAAAGATGCCTAACTAACTGGCAACTTTATCGTTCTATTATTCCTCGCAATCAATTTCAGGAACTGAGAAAATACAAAAAGTATCTCAATTTGGATGAAAATGGTAAACAACTATTTAGGGTAAGTTCAAGGCGATATCATGCAGTTAATGTTTTAATTCTGTCAATTTTGACTGTTTTATTGGGTCTGACTACAGCTGTTTTTATTAGTCGGAGAAATGCAATCATTGATGAAGTTAAAACATCTGGGAAAGCCTCAGATGCTTATTTCTCTTCTAATCAACAGCTAGAAGCGCTGCAAGAAGCTATTAAAGCTTGGGGACAGATGCAACAACTGTATTGGCACAGTGCAGAAACTGAGCGTGAGGTTAACAGGATATTAAGGCGTGCAGTTTACGGGGTTAAAGAATATAACCGTTTGGAAGGGCACAAAAGTGTAGTTAGTTCAGTAGTTTTCAGTCCAGATGGTCAGATAATTGCTTCAGCAAGTGGTGATAAAACAGTAAAACTCTGGAAACCAGATGGAACTCCAGTAAGAACTCTGAACAAACATCGCAAGTGGATCAACAGTGTTAGTTTCAGCCCTGATGGTCAGATGATTGCTTCAGCTAGCAATGATAACACAGTCAAGCTTTGGAATCTAGATGGTGCAAATGTATTGACACAAGATCATGAATAACAAGGAATTAGAGGTAGTACTCTTGATCATGTAAATCTTTTCTTGTGTGTTTGTTTTAGTCCTGATGGTCAGATGATTGCCTCAGCAAGTCAAGACAAAACCGTCAAAATTTGGAATGTAAATGGAACCTTGTTGAAAACCTTGGAAGGTCACAGTGGAGGTGTTTGGGATGTCAGTTTCAGCCCTGATAGTCAGATGATTGCTTCAGCTAGCAATGATAAAACAGTAAAACTTTGGAATGTAGATGATGGAACTTTATTGAATACCTTTGAAGGTTCCGAAGGTCATAAAGATAATGTTAGAACTGTTACCTTTAGTCCTGATGGAGAGAAAATTATCTCAGGAAGTAATGATAGAACAATCAAAATTTGGAATATAGATGGTAGTCTACAAAAAACTCTAACAGATCATACTGGTAAAGTTATTGATGTAAGTTTCAGCCCTGATTGTAAGAAAATTGTTTCAGCGAGTGGAGACAGAACTGTCAAAATCTGGAATTCAAACGGTAATTTACTTGGAACTTTAAAGAGACATGATGCTCCAGTTTATTCTGTAGATTTTAGCCCCAATTGTGAGTTAATTGCGGCGGCGAGTGGTAACAACATAGTTAAACTGTGGAAACCTCAAAACATTTTACTGAAAAATTTAGAAGGACATATTAAATCAGTTTCCTCAGTAAGTTTCAGTCCTAATGGTAAATTAATTGCTTCCGGAAGTCATGACAAAACAGTAAAACTCTGGAACTTGGATGGTACTTTAGTTAAAGAACTCAAAGGTCATAAAGATGTAGTTTTTGCTGTAGCCTTTAGTCCTGACAGCAGAAAGATTGCTTCAGCAAGTCGTGATAGTAGCCTGAGAATATGGAATTCAAATGGTACTTTACTTCAAGAAATAGAAGGTCATAAAGGCAGAGTTTATACCGTAGCTTTTAGTCCTAATGGTAAATTAATTGCTTCAGGGGGTGACGATACAATACTCAAACTCTGGAACTTGGATGGTACTTTGCATCAAGAGCTGAAAGGTCACAAGGATCGGATTTCAACAGTTGCTTTTAACAAGAATGGTAATTTAATTGCTTCTGGAAGTCGTGACGGTAAGATTAACCTCTGGAAAGGAGATGGTTCCTTACTCAAAATTCTGGAAGGTCATGGAAGTCGTGTTACTACAGTAGCTTTTAGTCCTGACGGACAAATGATTGCTTCGGGTGGTGCAGATAAAACAATCAAACTCTGGAAGTCAGACGGTACTTTGCTTAAAACTTTAAAGGGACATAAGAATTGGGTTAAAAGCATCAGTTTTAGTCATGATGGTAAGATGATTGCTTCGGGAAGTGATGACAACACAATAAAACTTTGGAATTTAAATGATAGCTCTTTATTAATGACCTTGGAAGGACATAGTAATTGGGTAAATAGTGTTAGTTTTAGCCCTGATAGTCAAATGATTGTTTCCGGTAGTGAAGACAATGAAGTGATTTTATGGAATTTAAAACTAGATTTAGATGAGCTACTTTCACACAGTTGTAATTTGATATCGGATTTCCTGAAAAATAACCCTAATGTTGAAAAGGAAGACCGCGAAAAAGTCGAAGAAGTGTGTGATGACATTATAAGAAAATAAACCATTAACAACACAAACTTTTTCGTCGGGTCTTTCTGCGTAGTTAATCGCAGATACGTTTTATATATTTTACTCATGTAAATGTTGTTAATGCTACGATTTTAACTCACTTCAATTTTGGGTGATAAGTATAACTAATACTTTTTGTAATGCCGTGACGTTGCAGTAATGATATCCCTGATGGGACAAGTTAGGCAGTATGTATTTTGCAAAATTTACAGCGAGAGCAATTTTGATTTGCAATGCTTAATAATTGGTATTACATTTAACATTTATGACTATTAGTACACCTTGGTGGATACAAACAATTATTGGTGAGTTATCTGAAACCCAAAACCAAGAATTAACTGCTGAATTTTTACACCAGGAGGATATCCTTGACAAAATTTGTAGTGAAATTCAAAATCAATTTGGTTTTGATTTTGTCGCTATTCAAATAATTAATCCTGAAGATAACTTTATCGAAACAGTTTATGGAACTGGTATTGCAGCTTCTTGGTATGGAAGAGCTAAATGTTATTCAGAACCAGATTCCGATTTAGTTGATATTCATACTGATATTGCTCAAACTGGTTGTACTGAAATTATTTATGGATGGGACGAGCGATTTAATAAATGGATGTATAAGGGAGAATACAAGGATGAAAATAGACTTAGAGTATTTATACCAATTGTTATTGTTAAAGATGAAGATGAAAAAAATAATGATAATTGGTTTGAATCTGTTAATGAGCAAGTTGAATTAGACATAGAAAATCAAAATGGACGCAGAACGGTCATAAAAATTAATCCCAACTTATCTAATCCAAAACTCAATATAATTGGTACATTGGAAGCCGGATACCAGAATAAAGATGCAAAAATTGAAATTAAACAGGTAGTTGTTTTATACCAATTACTGTCTAAATTTGCTTTAAAAATTAATAAATTATTGTTATCATATGGACTAGAGATTATAGCAGAAGAAGTTAGAAAAAGCTTAAAAGCGAACTCAATATCGTTGTATTTTTTACAGGATAAATTGCAAGAAAACTATGTTTACGAAGTTTATTCTGGTCAACTAGGTCAGCGTCTTTTGGAAATATGTCCACCTGGTAAAAATAAATTAGGACAAGATGCAATTCGTGAAAAAAAAGCAAAATATATTCCTAATAAGAATGAAAGCCATATAAGTTTCAAAGATTCTTATCCAAAGGCTTATCAAGAAGGTATAAGAGCGATGGCTGCATTTCCATTGCTGATTAAAAATTTCAAAAATGATTCAAAAGCTAAGTATTTAACAGGGGTTTTCCATCTCTTTTTTACTCACGAACATCAGTTCACTTATGAAGAAATTTATCAAGGACAATACTTTGCAAATCGCTTAGCTTATGCCCTTTTGAACTTAATGACTTATAAACATATGCAAGACCAAACTCGGCAACTAAAGACTCTTCACTCAGTTTCCGAGTCTCTTGCACAAACTCCTGAAGATGGAAGTCTACTAAATTATATTGCTTGGAATATATTAAAAATTCTAGGCGCGGATATCGTTACAATTTTTGAATATATTGAATCTGAGAAAACATTTGTGACACCCCCAGCGATTGCAGGTCGGCTTAAAGTTCACAAAAAGCGTGGTAAAATCACCGAAGAAAGTGTTGTCTTCCAATTGGTGAAATCGAATAAAAATATTTATGCCGAGAGAATAGTTGAAGAATCATTTTTTAATTCATCTAAACAATTAAATTTTGCTAAAGATGAAAAAGTAGAATCTGTAGCTGGGATTTTACTACGAGTAGGTCAGGAAGTAATTGGCGTTTTGTTTATTAACTATCGACACCATCATGTCTTTTCTGATAGCAAAAAGCAAATCATTGATATACTCGCTTCTTCTGCGGCGATCGCTATCAAAAATCAACGATGGCTAGAAGTTCTTAAGGAAGTTGACCGAGAAATTATCGCAACCCTAGACCAAACAGAATTATTGAAGCGAATTGCTCGAAAAGTTGCTCAGGTAACAGCTGCTGAGTTGGGAGAAATTCGTTTGCTTGATTTAAGTACCCAAGAACTTGTAATTGAAGGAATATATCCTGAAGATGCATTCACTAATAACGAATGGTATCGCCTTAGTCTCAAAGGAGGAGGTGAGGGAATTACTGGATGGGTTGCTAATAATCGCCAGTCAAAATTAGTACCAGATGTTGAACTTGAACCTCGTCATAAACCCTTTTTTAAGAATACTAGGTCTGAATTGTGTGTACCGCTTTTGGATAAAGACAGTGGTTTACTGGGTGTATTGAATGTAGAAAGTACTCGTGTCAATGCTTTTGATCAAAGAGATCAACTGAGATTAGAAGCCCTTGCAAACCAAATTGTAATTGCTCTTAAGAATACCAAAAATAATGAACAACAAATTGCCCTCAATCTCGTGACTCGATCAACTCTTCACCAAATAAACAATCATTTGGGAGCAATTCAAGTATGGGCAAAGAAGATTATTGATGGGGGAGAAAAATATAGCCAGGATTATGCTCAAAAAATTCGTTCTGAAGTAACTAAATCTCTAGAAGTTAGAAATCGTATCAAAGGCTGGATATCGGATGAATTAACGCCTATTGATATATATAAAATAATTGATATAGCACGCAGTCTACCAAGCATACCGCGAAACATCAAGCAAGAATTAAATATACCATCAAATTTACCCAAAGTAATGGGAACTGAAATACAGTTAGTGGATGTCTTCTACAACCTTATCCAAAATGCAATTGATGCAATGCCCAATGGAGGTAAATTATCCATCAATGCAACAACGTTGGAACACGAAAAACAAACATGGATTGTGGTGCAAGTAATTGATACCGGAGTTGGTGTTGCCTTAGAAGACCAAAATAAAATATTTGAAATTAATTACACAACTAAGCCAGGACATGATGGAGAAGGTCTATGGTTAACACGAATTTATGTAGAGAGAATAGGTGGACAGCTAAGTGTAAATAGTGTTCCTAATCAGGAAACAAAATTTACTGTGCTACTTCCAGCTTGTCTTGAACTTGAATTGTAATATCAAATTGGCTTACTAACAGTACTTTAACTAATAAGCATAATAATTTATGGCACCCTTTAAAATATTGCTCGTTGAGGATGAAACAAGCTGGCAAGATATTCTAAAAGATTTTCTGAAAACAGCCCTAAAGAATACTGAACATCCAGAAAATCCAATTCAAATTGTAGCAACTTATGATGAAGCTAAAAAAGCTCTTGAAAGTGATGGTTCGTGGGATTTATTAGTTGCAGATATTAGCCTAGGTAAACCGGACAACAATTTTGGTAAATTTCTGATAAGACGTGCTTACGAACTAAAAATACCAACAATTGTGGTAAGTGGAACGATAACAGTCTCGGATGTTCGTACTTTTCTGAAGGAATATGAGGTCAATGATTTCTTTTCTAAGGAAGACTTTGCTTCCCAAGAGAAAGATTTTATTGAAAGCGTAGAGAAAATTTTAAATAGCTTACAAAAAAATTTAAATACTGAACAGCATGAAAAAGTTCGTAGAGCTAATGTAGTTGAACCGACACAAAATGATACGGTATCAGTTTTTAAGAATAGCTACGCATTATTGATTGGAATTGCAAACTACTCGTATATTAATCATTTAAATAAAACAACCATTGATGCCAAGGATTTACACGATACCTTAGCAAAGAATGGGTATCAAAGCACGAATATGCGCTTGCTGACAGATGAACAAGCAAATAAAGCCGCAATCAACAATGAACTAAATTGGTTAGCCCGCTCTGCCGGAGTCGATGATACAGTAGTTATCTTCTTCTCAGGTCACGGAATGCAACAAGCTGGTGGATTCAAGCCAGGCGAGTACTTATGTCCTGTTGAAGCAGATTTGAACAACTTAGAAAGCAGCTGTATTTCTAGCGAAGAATTCACAAACGCTCTACGCTCTATTCGTTCCAACCGTGTAGTTGTTTTTCTAGATGCTTGTCATTCTGGCGGAGTAGGGGAAACAAAAGAGGCAGAATCTGGCGTAAAAGCAGGTTTATCAGAACAGGTGTTCGCTCGTTTAGCAAAAGAACAAGGACGAGTAATTATTGGTTCATGTAAAGCAGACGAAGTTTCTTGGGAATTGTCACATATGCGTAATGGTTTATTTACTCACTACTTACTAGAAGGATTACGTGGAAGTGCAGCCCGAGAAGATGGTAGTGTCCCAATTATGAGACTTATTGACTACGTATCTGAGAAAGTACCCCAGCACCGTTCTCAACATCCATTCATCAAGTCTGCTGCTGAAAACTTTATTGTTGCAGTATCTAGAAAGCAGGAGTGATTCCAAACAATATAATGCTCAAATAAATTTGATTTAAGTAATATTATCTACATCCTTTGATATCTTTTCAAAGTAAGAAATAAAGTCACAATTTTTTCTTACTTTTTTACAAAAGCTTTGTATGCCAAGACATCCAGCCGGTGTTGCTGGACAAGTCGGCTGTTCGGTAATGGTTCTCGGATTTTTATTCGCTCGCTATCTCACTCATTGTGAGAACTAAATCATACTTAGAATACTTTTTACATTCAAGTTTACGTAGTGACGAAAGTGTTCTAGGGCATTATTGCCTTCCATAGATTTGCAATACCGCGACCGCATATATCCCCACTGCCACGCCGGGTCTTCCCAAAACGTATAAAGCGATTTTTTCTCTTGAGATGGCAGGATTTTCATACTGCATGAAGACATCCACCAATCAAAAATTATTGATGTATTAGTGAAGATTTTGAATTCACAAAAATATCACAATTGCAACTATAAATGTGACACTTTCATTATGTAATAATGTAGTACGTTTAAAAGTAAGTTAATTTTAAGAACATTTACCGTCACAGTATGTCACATATCCTTTAACCACAATAGTTTCAGGAACCTCAGCCGAGCAGGGTACCTGCGCGAAGTTGGTGAAATGAAGGCTGAGAATATTGCTGTATCTGTATTTGTGACGATTGTAGCACAGTAACGTGAAAATTGCTTGGTATCGGTTGAAGAGAAAATTCCGCCGGTTAATAATCAGTATATTAACTATCTATATACAAATATTATTTGTATATATTTTTAGTAGTTGATTCTTTTGTAGGTGTCTTAGTTTGAAAAATCATGAGACTAATAATTAAGTCACTAACATTTAGCGCATAAATTATTCAGATATCAATTTTCTAGATTCGTTTATATTTTGCTCAACTAGTGCCTCGCAGAAGTCACAACCAGCACCGCACGGAAAATATACTACATCTATTAACTACATCGTAATTTTCTTCTCCAAATAAGCACTTACAATTAGTCCATATTATTACGAAGTTCTTCAAGATTATTTCGTATAGTAATAGTATTCGGATGCTCTGCTCCTAGTTTTTGCTCAACAATAGCCAAAGCATTTTGGTAGAGAGGTTCAGCTTCTGTGTACCTTTCTTGATCCGAGTAGAGTTGTGCCAGATTGTTGTGACTCAATGCCACATAGGTGTAGCGAACTGCAAACATAAACGCCTCAAACCGCAAACAAGGCATTTTTG
>CAKZYM010001206.1 GCA_937884685.1 uncultured Calothrix sp. | reverse complement strand
CACTCCCTCTCTCACTCAAATTTCTACCCTCTCTTCCCCATCTCCCCCTCTCTCTACTTGTCCCCCAATCACCCCTTCTGTCTTTTCTTCTCCAACATCTTCGCTTTCTTCTCTTCGGTGAGCTTATCAAAGCAGTGGGGACAGGAAATCCCAGCTTCGTATTTGGGTGAAGCTTTGTCATCTTCGGAAATGGGATGTCCGCAACTCGGACACATATCGTAGGAACCGGGTTCTAATCCATGACCTACAGCTACACGTTCGTCAAAAACAAAACATTCTCCTGACCATAAACTTTCTTCTTTGGGTACTTCTTCTAAATATTTGAGAATTCCACCTTTGAGATGATAAACTTCTTCAAATCCTTGGGAAATTAGATAAGAAGTTGCTTTTTCACAGCGAATTCCACCGGTACAAAACATTGCTACTTTCTTATTTTTGTCAGGATTTAAGTTTTTGGTAGCGTATTCTGGAAATTCGCGAAATGATTCTGTTTGCGGGTTTTCTGCACGTTTGAAAGTACCAATACTTATTTCGTAATCGTTGCGAGTGTCTATTACCGTTACTTCTGGATTTGAAATAATTTCGTTCCAGTCTTTGGGATTAACATAAGTTCCAACCTGTTCGCTGGGATTGACTTCTGATAAACCTAAAGTCACAATTTCTTTTTTTAACCTTACCTTCATTCGTTGAAACGGCGGAGATTCTGCGGTAGATTCCTTATATTCCAAATCTTTAAACCGAGAATCCGAGCGTAAATAATCGATAACTGAATTAATACCTTGACGAGAACCTGCAATTGTTCCGTTAATACCTTCTTCAGCAAGTAAAATAGTCCCCTTTATTTCCTGTGCTTCGCAAATAGATAATAAAGGTTGCTGTTTTTCTCTGTAATCCGGTAATTTGACAAATTTATATAGTGCGACAACTATTACAGACATAGTGATTTTGGATTTTAGATTTTGGATTTTGGATTGATATAAGTTCCCCTTTTGTAAATGGGTTTGATGTAATTTTAACGTCTAAAATACTAATTTAATTTAAAGCTGAGTTTAGTAATGCTTTTCTCATACAAGAACAACTTCCTATAATAATTTATAAAAGAGAATTAATACAATAAAAAAGTCTACTTGAGTAGACTGTTAATACCAAAATTAATTAAAAAATATTTATAAATAGCTATATAAACAAAACTACAAATTTGTTTATGATTGTCGCTTGCGAGCTAAAGTAACTGCCCTAGAATTTTCAGCCATAAGAGCAATATTGCCTAACAAATTTACTGCGCTCATTATTGGGGTATATTTTTGAATAATTCTATCAGCGTCTTCAAAGAATTTTTTGGAATTTTCATAATTTTTCTTAGGTTCATTAACAAAAGCAAACATTTTGGGAGCCGCAATAATTAAAAAGTATACATTGATTTTAAGATTATTTGAAACTCTATTTAGATAAATACAAGCACCAATGGGAAATAAAAATCCCAATAAGCCAGCTACAATATGATTTTTACCTGCTAATTCATCAGTTCTTTCTATATCCCTTTTAGTTGGTAAAAAAGGATTAAATACTGAACCTTGATATTGTTCGTCACTAGATTTAAATGGCATGATGATAGATTTTATATTTAACTTTGCATGATAATCGTGTCATTTAAACGAAATTTATCATGACTGAAATATTACTTTTTTATTGGTTTATTTATTTATTCTTGTCAACCAGTATCTATAAAAAAAGCCTACTTGAGTAGACTTATAATAGCAGTTAAATTACAAAATTTTAAAACGCTAAAAGTTTGCTTCTGATTGTCGTTTACGAGCTAAAGTCACTGCTCTAGTACTCTCAACAATGGCTGCAATTGAACCAATCATACCTACAGGTTTACTCATCGCTTCAAGCTCTTTATCACTTTTGTTATAATTTGTAGCTCCTACTATAAAAGCAACAATGAATGTATATCCAAGGATTTTAAGACCATTTACTCCTCGATTAAGATAAAGCATACCGAGAGGAAGAAGAAAAAATGTTAAGAAGCCAGCCAGAACAGGATTTTTCCTTGCTAACTCATCAGTTCTTTCTATATCTCTCCTAGTCGGTAAAAAAGGATTAAAAGCATAGTCGCTATTTGAACCTTCAGGTTTAAATCTCATTTTATTAAATATGTAATGGTTAAATTATTATTTGTATTATATAAATATCTCATAAAAATTAAATAGTTGACCACCGAAAAATTACTCTTAATTAAGAAAATAGTGTAAAGTCATTATTTCCATAAATTAACCTCATACCATTCCTTTATAAAGATGCATATAATTTAGCCTATGCAGCTAGGCTTTGCTTGAATAGCCCCGCTCTTCCAAAGTCAGGGTTATTAGAATTGGTATGAGAAAATAATTTTAAATACAAGTATTTTTTGTATTATCTCATCTACACAATTGAATCATAATTACAAAAAAAGCCTACTTAAATGAGTAGGCTTTCTCGCTAATAAGTATCGTATTTAATTACTAAAAACCAGCAAGGAAAACCATCAAAGCTATACCTAGAATAATCAAAAATCCACCAGTAAGAAACGAACCAAATCGGTGATAGCTCTTAACAACAGTACCATTGTTACTTTCTAATTTAATCAAATCCATCCACGGAGCAACTCCACGACGGAACCAACCAACAGAAGCAACATCCATATTAATTAAACTTTCTACTCGCTTCATTCCGAAGAAGAAATTACCAAGAGAACCAAATCGGGAAGCATAACGCAAGTAAAGCATTCCACTAGGGTCTTGTATTTTCAAATCCGAACCAAACTTATAACCAGCGTCACCACGTCCAATCAATTTTCCTTCAAGTTTTGCAGGACGACCTTTTAAGGGACTTGCATAAGGGTCGGACATCAAAGTAAGAACGTCTGTTTCTACTGCTTTACTATAGTCAGGGTAAGTAACAAAAGCTTTAATAATTATTCCGATTCCCAAACCAATTAATGGACAACTAATTATCAAACCAGGATTTTGTACAGTAGAACTTGCAAGGATAACGCTAATTAAAATACCAGCAAAGAAACCAATTGTTTCTGCACCAAAGAATAAAATATCTGTGAAAAAACTACCGTACAATTTCTTTTTATTTAAATGCTTTCCTTCTCCGACAACTTTCCCCATGTCAAATTCAGTTTCTAAACCTAATTGTTCAGCATAGGTACTCAAAGCACG
>CAKZYM010001205.1 GCA_937884685.1 uncultured Calothrix sp. | reverse complement strand
ACCCAGCAATATAAATTACCGCCGCTCTTAACCCCATCTGCCATAAATTTAATTCTTTAACATTTAATCCCAAAGCATTATTAACTAACTCAAACATTACCAATTACCAATTACCAGTTATTTAATGTAAAGACACATCATCAATAAGCGTTTCATCATCCAAACTACTAGCTCGATTAGTAGTCAAAGTAGAACAAATAGCATCCCAAGTCCAACCATCATTTTCAACTAATGCTAAAAGGAATCTTCTACGCTTAGTAATCACCTTTGTTCTATGCCAAAATTCTTCATCGCTAACAGTCGGAATACCTTTACTACGTAATAATTCTAAAGAAGGTAATTCAGGATTACGAGAAGCTGGTTCCAAATAAGCTGATTTTAAGGTTTTTAAAAAAGCTGCACTAGCCCTTCTTGCTGCACCTAAAGCAGCGGGTTCCGGTTGATATTTTTTCGGAATTCCGTATTGTAATAACGTCAAAGCTTCATCTAGTGCAACTAAGCTTAAAGACAATGACCTGGCTCTTTCTACACTGTGGAAATAATGTAAAATTGGATATGCTAAATGCTTTTCTCCTTGCTGGGTTAAAGTTGGTGTTAAAGAACTTAAATGTGAAGATAATTCTCCAAAATCATTACCGTTCCAAGCCCGAACTAAAATTTCATCAGCGGTTCCACCCAAGGAAGATAAATAAGTCGCAAAAGCACGTTTTTCAGAAGCTGCTGAAACAATTGGTAATAAATAAGCAATACTCAAAGTGACTAAAAAGAAACCACTCGCTGATGATATTGCTGTGGCTATTTGCCAAATTCTTCCTTGAGCTTGATAGTCTCCCATTCCTAAAGTAGATACTGTATACCCAACAAAATAAATTCTTTCCCAAATGTCTGCCGGTATTTTAGAAGAAGCATTTACCACAGCAGAATTTTCAGCACAAAATAAAAATGTCCAGCCGACCCAAGTTAGTAAATACCAAGCTAAAGCTATACCAGCCAATAACACTAAACCTGTAGTTGACAACAATCTGTGACTAGATTTTCGATGATGAATTTGCAATACTATCCACCATATCCCGCTAGAAAATCTACTAGTAATTGGTCCCCCTCCTCCGACAGTTAGAGTAGTTATCAATACATCAATCGTTACGATAGTAAGTATTATGATTCCTACAATAATCAATAATGTTGTCATCATTTTAAAATCATCATGTATAGCTTTGAATATTCTGAGTTGAGGTATTCTTAAGCTTTGAAAAACTTAGATTTATAGCACTTTAGAGCATATTTATATAGTAAATAAATCTGCTGATACTTTAATTGACTGCAATTCAAATGCAATATTATTGAAATGATTGTTTATTTATTAATACACTTAAATAATAACTATATATTTAATACCAGTTATTTAGTCACTTGTGCCTCTACCTAAAGAATACTGTTTGAAAAGTGAGACAAATAATTTATTCCAATAACCCTTTATAGTTATTCAAATTAATTTCCGTCATCAGAGCAAGATACTCCCACTGCTACCGTGGGTTTTTTATCTGAGATGACGACTATACTCGATACAAAATACATGCAAAATTAAAACATCATAGCTCTAATGAAATATCCCGATGTCAAGATAATTTAAATTTGAAAGTTAATGTCAACCAATCTGCATGAGTTAACACAACTTCTCGGTAGACGGAATTCACACCATAATAACGAGCGTAAACATCCATCGGTTGTTGGCTCGAAACAGCTACAATACCTATTGATTGCAATATAAGCTCGAATATTGAAATTTTATGACTGCTGCTACAACTGTAAAAACTGATTACGAAGCGATAATTGGTCTGGAAACCCATTGTCAACTCGCTACTAAAACTAAGATTTTCTCTGATAGCTCTACAGAATTCGGTGCTGACCCCAATACCAATATTGACCCGATTTGTATGGGTTTACCTGGAGTATTGCCGGTACTCAATGAAAAGGTATTAGAATATGCCGTAAAAGCAGGTTTGGCTCTTAACTGTCAAATCGCAAAATACTCTAAATTTGACCGCAAACAGTATTTTTATCCCGATTTACCCAAAAATTACCAAATTTCTCAATTTGATTTACCCATCGCAGAACACGGTCATATCGAAATTGAGTTGGTAGATAAAGATGGTAACTCTAGTCGCAAAAAAATTGGTGTAACTCGTCTGCATATGGAAGAAGATGCAGGAAAATTGGTTCACGCTGGTAGCGACCGTTTATCCGGTTCGAGCTATTCTCTGGTAGACTACAATCGAGCGGGTGTTCCTTTGGTCGAAATCGTTTCAGAACCAGATTTACGCTCCGGACAAGAAGCTGCTGAATACGCTCAAGAGTTACGCAGAATTGTCCGTTACCTGGGTGTCAGCGACGGTAATATGCAGGAAGGTTCGCTACGTTGCGATGTCAATATTTCCGTTCGTCCCGTCGGACAGAAGGAATTTGGCACAAAAGTCGAAATCAAGAATATGAACTCGTTCAGTGCTATTCAAAAAGCCATTGAATACGAAATTGAACGTCAAATAGAAGCGGTTGAATCCGGTGAACCAATAATTCAAGAAACTCGTCTTTGGGAAGAAGGTTCTCAACGTACTATTAGTATGCGGGTTAAAGAAGGTTCAAGCGACTATCGTTATTTTCCCGAACCCGATTTAGCTCCCATCGAGGTAAGTGAAGAGCAGTTGAAAAAGTGGGAAAGCGAATTACCCGATTTACCCGCGAAAAAACGCCATGATTACGAAACTGACTTGGGACTTTCCCCTTACGATGCGAGAGTTTTAACAGAAGAACGTGCTACTGCTGAGTATTTTGAAGCTGCTGTAAATAAAGGAGCTAATTCAAAATCCGCAGCGAACTGGATTATGGGAGATATCGCTGGTTATCTCAATAAGCAAAAGCTAAATATTTCTGAAATTAAATTAACCCCAAGCAATTTAGCTGAAGTTGTGAAGTTAATTGATAAAGGTGAAATCAGTAACGCTAAAGCAAAGGAGAAACTACCAGACTTACTTGAAGGTAAAGCTCCCAAAGATATTTTTGCTGGTGAAAAACTAATTACCGACCCAGCAGTACTCGAACCCCTGATTGATGAAGCGATAGCTGGGAATCCTAAAGAAGTTGAAAAATATCGCAGCGGTAAAACCAACGTTAAAGGTTTCTTCGTCGGACAAGTTCTCAAGAAAACCGGAAAACGGGCTGACCCCAAATTAACTAATCAGTTAGTAGACAAGAAACTCAAAGCTTTGGTTGAATAGAACCCAACGTAGAGACGTTGCATTGCAGCGTCTCCCTAAATTTATGAAATAATTGTAAACTTTTAAAAAGCTTATACAGCAGAATTTTCAGCCCCCACTTTATTAAATACACAGCCATCCATAAGTAATATCGAGTATTTATACGGCTTTATTTACAAAATCTTTATCACAAATTCAAAAAAGGGGTTTGGGGGCCCACCCCTATGATGCTATATTATGTTAAGTAGATGCACCCTGATGATCCGGAGAGTTGCCAAGTAGCTCTCCGTTTTTTTTTAATTATTTACACCTAATATCCCTACAATCATATTCCAAAAGCTATTTTAGGTAAAATTACCAGTAAACTAGCTAGAGATATCAAGTATTAAATATTTTCCCTTAAGAGAATATTATCTATCAAAAAGTTTTGCAAAGGGGTATTATCCCTCATGCCATAAATGGTAAAATATGATAATCAGATGCACCCTGATGTTTGGAGAGCTATTTTAAGTAGCTCTCTTTTTTATTTTTTATATTTAGCCCTAATTTCTTCACTTAATTTTCATATTTTTATTGATGAGGGGTTTAACCCCTTGGACAAATAATGATATACTATGTTAAGTAGATGCACCCT
>CAKZYM010001204.1 GCA_937884685.1 uncultured Calothrix sp. | reverse complement strand
ATGCTTTGGGGAATGTTTTTTCTAAACGAACCTATCACCTTACCGATGATTTTAGGATGCTTCTTAATTTTATTAGGAGTTGCGGTTGCTAATAATTTCTTTTAAAATTTATTTAGTTGATGCAGATATGTCTTGATTATTATACAAAATTATGAAAATCCACGACTATGTAAGAAAGGGAAATATAAAAGTAGTTTCTGATTTAATTAATGAAGGTTTTTATGTAGATTGTGTAGATAAAAAGAATTCGTATCAAACACCGTTGATGATAGCGGTAAGTAATTCGGATGTTGATATAGATATGGTGCACTTCCTAGTTGAAAATGGAGCCGATATCGACGCTGTTGGGGGTAAATATAAAAGTACAGTAATAGATTTAGCAATTCAAGCAGGAAATGTAAATAAAATAAGATTTTTGTTAGATGCTGGTGCTGATATTAGTTATCGAAATTCTGATGGTTATGATATTTTAATCAATGCCATGTATGGTAGAGATATTAAACAAGATAAAAATCTTTTACCTATTTTAAATCTACTTATTGAAAAAGGTGTAGAGGTAAATGGTGTAAGTAGTTATGGAGAATCTGCTCTGAAAGTTGCTTATCGTCATGGAAGATTTGATGTTGTTAAATTATTATTGGATTCTGGTGCTGATGATAAACAATTACACTGGACGTATTTAATAGAAGCGATAGCTTTTGGAACTGTAGAAGACGTAAAAATATTGCTTGAAGCAGGTGCTGATATTTATGATTTAGATTGTTGGAATAGAAATGCTTTCTTTTTAAGTTTAGAAACTGGTGATTTAGAAAAAGCTAAAGTTTTATTACCTTTTACACCAAGTGGCGATGATTCTTCATTTTGGTGGACATCTCCCCTGTTTTATCCCATCAAATATAATAATATTGAAATTTTGGAATGGTTAATTTTAGAAGGATTTGATATTGAAGCAACGGATGAATACGAAAATACTCCTTTAATGGAAGCTGCTGAACATGGTGCTACAGATTGTGTCAAAATTTTACTTGAAGCAGGTGCTGATATAAGTAAAGTCGATGATTGTAATGAAAATGCAATCAAAAAAGCAGCTAATTTAGAAATCGTCAAAATGCTTCTTCCTGGAAGTGAGGATTGGAGCGATATTAGTAATGAAATACGATTATCGCTGTTAGGTGTTGGTGATGAAGAATCAATTGAAGAAATAAAGCATACAAAAGATAAAACAGCAAAATTTCCTCGATTTGGAATCACAAATCCAGAAATCATGAAAAATAATTTCTGGGAAGCTATGATTCGTAGTGGTGTTGATGCTTATTATGCTAGAAATGGTGACGAGAAGAATATTTTTGCTGAAGCTTCTATATGGTGTTATCAAAGATTCGGAAGAACAACTACAATGTTACCCGATGGCAGAATTATAGAAATTGCTGGAGAACACGAAGATTATTACGACCCAGATTTTTGTATATATAATGATGTAGTTGTTTTTGATGGTCAAGGGAATTTTCAAATTTACGGTTATCCCAGTGATGTTTTTCCTCCTACTGATTTCCATTCAGCAACTTTAGTAGATAATTATATTTATATTATTGGAAGCTTGGGTTATCAAAACGAAATAATACCAGGTGAGACTCCTGTTTACCAATTAGATTACAATACTTTTCAAATACAGAAAATTAAAACTACTGGAGATAAACCCGGATGGATAAGCAAACACAAAGCTAAATTTCAGCAACCATCCCAGATTTATATTAGTGGTGGTAAAATTCAGACTCAAAAAGATTATATTAATAATCCTGTAGATTACATTTTAAATTTAACTAACTTTGAATGGAGTCGAATTAATCCTTAAACATCAAACCAACTTTATCCCCTCTCCTCCCACAGAACCAATAATTTCAGCTTCTTCATAACCCAATTCTTTCAACTTCTTCAAACAACCATCAGCTTTCTTACCAGAAACCGAAGCTAATAAACCACCCGAAGTCTGTGGGTCGAATAGTAACGGATAATTACCATTAAATTCAAAATCTTTATTATTCGTAATATAGCTAGAAGCTTGTAAATTATCTGGATAAAGCGAACTAAAAATCCCCTTTGCTGAAATTTCCCTCGCTCCATCCAAAATCGGAATTTTAGATAACTGTAACTCAACTCCGATTTTTGAAGCTTTGACCATTTCCGATAAATGCCCAACTAAACCAAAACCGGTAATATCAGTACAAGCAGTTGCTCCAAATTCCAAAAAGCATTCAGCAGCAGCTTGATTTGATAACAACATTGATTTTACAGCATTATCAATCCAACTTCCCTTAACTTGAAAACGCATTTCACCAGCGAATAAAACTCCCGTACCCAATGCCTTAGTTAAAATTAAAACGTCATTTTCCTGCATTCCACCCTTACGTAAAAGCTGCTTCTCATCACCCAAACCATTGCATGATAAACCAAAAGCCAATTTACTACCTTGAATGGTATGTCCTCCAATCAAAGATACTCGTGCTTGATTTAACTGTTTTACAGCACCAGATAATAACTGAAATAAAGTTTCCTCAACTATGGAACTTTTTCCATAAGGAATAGTAGCTAAAGCCAAAACGCTCGTCGGAATCGCACCCATCGCAAAAATATCGCTCAAACAATGATTAACAGCAATTTGGGCGAAAATATAGGGGTCATTAATTAAACTAGTGAAATAATCAATCGTTTGTACCATCACCTTACCGGTCGGTACCTTCACCACAGCAGCATCATCAGTAGAATCCAAACCAATAACGATATCTTCCCCTTCTGTAAGTAGTGATTCTTTAACCCTAGTTAAAACCTTTTCCAAAACATTCCCACCAACCTTAGAACCACATCCGGAACAATTCATGGAGTTAGGAGTTAGGAGTGAGGAGTTAGGAATTAAAGAATTTTTCCCCATCTCCGGTAAATCTCGAAACTGTTTCATAAATTGACCGTCAATCGAATCCTTCCAATTCCACAGCAATTTACTTGGTGGTAAAGTCAACCACCCACGAGTTGCTAATGCTTTCCCATCCCCAGTACCGATTAAACTTAAATAATCCTTCTGGGGTACATATTTTCTTAGAGCTTTTCCTAATAAACTGCGTCTTAAATTCTCAAATAACGGTTTCCCCTGACGAACAGCGAATACCCCAGCTTTAGGACGTGGATAATTTTCCATTGTCGCAATATCACCAGCAGCAAATACCTGTGGGTGCGATAAAGACTGTAAATTATCATTTACTAAAATAAATCCCCGCTCATCCGTAACAATTCCGGTTGATTCTAACCATTTTGGTGCAGATGCTTGCGTTACCCAGAATATATGATTGCACTCAACCTGCAATCCGGACTCACATATAACATTCTTAGCACCTATATCTTCCTTCAGTGCAACTTTGCATACTGTCTCACCCAAATGCAACTTTACACCACGCTCAATTAAAATATCACGTAACAAATTTCCCAATAAAGAGTTAGCATTGGGCATTAATTGATTATCTCTTCCAAACAAATGAATTTCTAAATTAGAATCATACTTCTTTAAATTTCCCTGCATCGACAGCGCTAACTCAACACCACCAGCACCACCACCAACAATTCCAATATTTACAGCTTCTCGAGGATTTGCTTTAATTTTCTCAACCAAGTCATACCAATTTTGCAGCAAATTTCCTACAGGTTTGGCTGGAATCGCATATTTTGTAGCACCCGGTACAGAAATTGTTGCTGGAGTCGAACCGATATCAATTGATAATAAATCAAAACCCACATCAGGACGATTTGCACAAATAACTCGATTATTTTCTAAATCAATACCAGTCACAGAATCTACGTATAGCTGTGCTTGAGCAAAACTCGCTAACTTCCGTAAATCTATGTGACATTGACTGCGAGTATAAAATCCAGCAATATGACCTGGTAGCATCCCTGAATAAGGAGTGTCGCCACAATTCGTAATTAAAGTGATTCTAACTCCCGGGAAAGCATTCATTGCAAACATCTTCAGCGCTATGACATGAGAATGGCCCCCACCAATCAACACCAAATTTTTAATAAAAGGCTGTATACTTTGCTGCATTAAAATATTTTAGATTTTAACAACGGATGCGTTTCCATCGATTTTAGATTAAGAAGAGTGACCAGTTAGAAGTTAAGAGGATTTTAATCATAGATGGTTTTATTTTAGATTCTGAATTGAAACTTAGGAATCAGAACAATCGTAGATTCTCAGTAGTAAGAGCATCTTGCTCCCTACTTGCTACTTGCTCCTACCAAATTTCTTATCCTTCTTTATTGAAATATATTTTTTTGCGT
>CAKZYM010001203.1 GCA_937884685.1 uncultured Calothrix sp. | reverse complement strand
GGTAACTGTGGAGGAAGTTGTCCTTCTCAAAGATGCGGTACCGATTTCGGTTCTGGTAAAAGCATTTGGGGTGCAAACGGACATCCTTTAGTAATGACAGTTGGTGCTGTTAATAAAGAAGAGCAGTTTATCGGTTATAGCAGTCAGGGACCCGCATCATTAGACCCCAAAAAACCAGATTTTTGCTCCGTCAGTCATTTTAAAGGTTATTTCGCTAGCGATAACGGCACTTCTGCGGCTTGTCCCATTGCTGCTGGTGTTGTAGCGCTACTTAAACAAGCAAAATCCGATTTAAATCAACAAGAAGCCAAAGATTTACTCAAGAATACCGCGAAAAATATTGGCGAACCCGGTTTTGACCACCATTCCGGAGCCGGAATTATTCAAGCCAAAGCAGCATTCGACCAGCTTTTACCAGAACAGCCAAAATGGCACGAATGGGAAAGTTGGGGAGGTAGCAGTTTTTATGCACCTGCTGTAGTTTCTTCAGAAGAGAATCATTTAGATGCATTTATCGTAGCTGGTGACAGCGCTGTCTATCGCAAAACTTGGCATCAAGATAAAAACCCTAGCGAGTGGGAAAAGATAGGTGGGTTTAGTTTGGGTACTCCAGCTTTATTGACTCGCGGTGAAAATATTGATTTATTTATTATTTCCCAAGACCGTAAATTACAGCGTAAATCTTGGAATACCAAAACTTGGGGTGAATGGGAAGATTTAGGCGGTTTATGCAAGCACGGTGTAGCTGCAACTCGCTGCGGTAATAGATTACATGTATTTAGCGTTGCTGCTGACAATACCGTTTGGCAGAAATTCTGGGATGGTCAATCCTGGAGCGAATGGAACAATTTGGGTGGTATTAGTTTAGGTACTCCCGCAGCAGTTTCTAGAAGAGAAAATTCCATTGACGTTTTCATTCGAGGTTACGACCATGCTATTTATCGCAAATCTTGGAACGGAACATCGTGGAGTAACAGTTGGGAAAATTTAGGTGGTTTATGGTTATATTCCCCAGCAGTAGCTGCTAGAGATGCCAATCATATTGATGTATTTGCTGTCGGTACTGATAACGCAATACACCGCAAAGTATGTAATAACTCAACCTGGGGAGAATGGGAAAACCTTGGTGGAGAATCACTTTCCGCCCCTGCTGCCGTATCCTGGGGACAAAATCGCATCGATATATTTGCTGTCGGTGGCGATAATGCCGTGTATCATAAGTGGCTGAGTTAAGTTAACAGGGAATAGGGAATAGGTAATTAGTAAATACCCCTCTCTTTAATAAGGAGAGGGGAAGGGGTGAGGTTAATCGAAGTGTATTACTCTCAAATAAAAAGTGCTGTATTTCTTCACTCAGTTACTTATTACCTTTAATATATAAACCTATTACCTTTTACCTTTTACCTCATACTTATAAATGACTTTAACTATCGCAATTCCTAATAGCTCTATCAACAGCTTAGATTTGTCACCCGCAACAACAGAAATTGATAAAATTCTTGCGGAAGACAACATTGCATCAACCGAACAGCAGTTGCGTTTGGATATACAATACGAATTAGAATCTGGGGATCCAAGAGAACTTTCGGAAGTTCCGGAAGTACGATTGTGGTTTATTCGCTTGGATGCAAAATACCCTTGGCTACCATTCTTATTAGATTGGCAGTCTGGAGAGTTTGTCCGCTATGCTGCAATGTTAGTTCCACATCAGTTTAGTTCTAAAGAAGGTATCCAATACAATCCTGAAGCTTTAGAAATTTTTCTGATGCAAAAAACTTTTCTTTTTAAAGATTGGTTGGAAAAACATAACATTCCCAGTCAATCTCGAATTAAGTCAATGGCAAAGTTACTGGGTTATGACTTGGATGATGAGCTATTTGCAATGCTTTGAAAATAAAAAACCCGGTTTTTTTAAGAAACCGGGTTTTTTATGTATCGTAAATTATTATAGTTTGTATTGAAATTAATATATTAATTTTGTTGGATGCGGGATATCAGACTCAAAGCAGTCTTAAAAGCATACTCTACAGCTTTTGATTTACTTGGTAAAGCTGCTTGCCAAATACGATAATCATTATATTCAACAATCAATTTAGCCATATCATCGATACTTGTTTGATTCAAAATATTGAATTGGGCTGATTCAAAGTCTTCTATATTGCCCCCGTTTTGTATAATTCTTTCACCAGCTTGGATAAATTCATCTAAAATCTCTTGTGCGTAACGCTTCCCCGCACCTTCTGCGAATACAGACGTAGAGTTAAATCCTTTATATTCTTCAAACAAAACATCCGCTATTTTATGCGCTATGAATTTATTCCAACTATCAGGAAGATATATATCTAAACAATCACCATTACTATATCTATATTCTAAATATTCATAAATATCTGAAGCCGATATCTCTATTTTCTTACCAGCAAACAGTTCTTTTAAAGTTTGAATGCTTGTATTAAATTTAGAGTCAGCAAACACACCTTCTTCACCTTCAGGACAGTCATACACCATGTAAGTCCAAATCCCAGGACTAGCTGTACTGGTACTTACAGCTTGGAAAAATGTCATGGTTCCATCTTCTTCACTTTCGTAATATGCACTTTCCGTATCGCTAAATTGCCATAACGGTATATTCCGCGAGGAATCCATGATTTTTTTATAAATACCTGTGAGATGATGAGGCTGAGTTTCTACTTGGATATAACGTTTTTTAGTGATAACAAAGCTATGTAAGCGAATTGCCATTATTTCTTTCCTTATATTTAGTTAATCATTTCCAAAGGTGATTTCACCCACTTAACAGCTTGAGAGAAGTTCATGCAAAAGAATTTAACGCTTTTACCTCTATCAATACATCTTTCACAAGGAATAGTGTTTGTATCAATTGCCTATTTGATGGTTAAACTTGTCTGCTTTTTGACCATCATTTGCTAACAATAAATATTTCACATCGTTTCCATTGGACATTAGCTAATAAAGGTTACAAAACTTCAAACTAGCTGTTAAGTTACAAAGCCTTTCCGTTCTAAGTAGTAAGTTTCAATATGACAAGTTAACTGCAATAGTTTTTTTACTATTAGCAACTTGAATAACTTAGTCATCCTGGTAGTAGCAAAGCGCTACTTGTAATGACTTTAAGTTTAAATTGAGGTTAAGATGCACGTCATTTTTTTAGGCTTCTGATTTATCATTCCCAGAAATGATATGAAACTAACATTCTGACCAAAAAAAAATTACTTTTTTTCTAAAAGCGGATTAATTTTGAAAATAAGCGGCTTCTAGACGACGAGCGAATTTATTTTCTACAAAAAATACTTTGCTAGCTATTCATGTTTCAATTAAATGTATTTTTCTAAACAATTTAGAAGTCAAAACTACCAAGGTTTTATTCTTGGAAATAAAATACGATTATTTTCAAACAGGACTTTGGACTAGGTTTTATAGCTTAATAGATACTTCTGATTTTATATTGAGGGGTTTTACCCCTTAAAAACTTTAATATCTTGAAGTGTAAGGCTTTTCGGCGTTTGCTGAGTTTTGAGACTTGATACATTTTGATGCAATAGTGCCCTGATTTAATCATTTTCAAACTGTCTGTTAAAATATCCTTATTTGGGGTAACAAAGTAATTTAAAATCACAAAATTGTATTTAAAATCACAAAGTATTTGAACTGGGTTATTTATTAAAACATAATTTCATCGTCATCGAATATAAATTATTGTATCAACCTTATTTAACACTTAACTTGCTTATAAAAAAAAATTAATTACATTTGACGTAGAATAATATTAACTAAAATTCAGTTAAAAATACAGCTTCGGTGATACATTTTTTTGATTAATTATTTAATATTCTAAGAAGATTTGTATTGCAAACTACAAAATAAATAGTAGTTTGATAATAATTGTATAGCTCAAATAATTATTGCTTATAATACATGTAAAAATATGGCACCAGGTAACTTTTCGATACCTGGTGCTATAGATTTGATTAAATTTTTCTTTGGGTCACTATCCGTATTCTGGGATTTTATTGAGTTAACCCTGCCAAACTTTTTCTAAAATAGTTGCTGGTGCAATATCATTCATTGAGCCAGTAGGAGATTTTATGGCAAGAAATTTATCGCTTTTAGGTAATAACTTCGTTGGTTCGCTGGAGCCGAATAAAGCAATGGTGTAAGTTTGTACTGCTACAGCAAGCTGCATGCTAGAACTCGAAGTACACAACAATAAATTGGCCCCCGCAATCGTAGCCGCGAGTTTACCAATATTATCAATGAGAATTTCCTTAATATCTGGAACCACTTCCAAAAGACTATTCACAAAATCTTGATTGTCAGGTTGAGAGATAATCAATATCGGCATATCTGGCTGTTTTTCTTTAAAATCTTTAATTACAGATAGCCATTTTTCCACAGGATAAGAAGTATCAGTATCACCAGAGCTACCGTAAACCAAAATGTAGCCCGTATCTTTGACTCCCAAGCGCAATTGTTCTGAATTTGCCCAATCGATATCTGGTTTCGGTACATTGAGAGCTAATTCCGGACAAGTCGAATTAATTCCCAACCCTTCAAGCAAATCGTGGTACATGTAAGCAGCGTACTGTTTTTCATTTCGAGCTACCACACGATTGAAAAACATCGAACCATTTCCTTGAAAACCAACCCGCGTATTAATACCAGTCAGCCACAGCAGCAAGTTTGTAAACCAGCTTTGTGACGAAGTAATCGCCACATCATATTCCTGATCGCGAATCACACCGATTAAGTTACCCCAATCAGCCATACTATTGCGGTCATTAAAATCAAAACTAGAAACCGACGAAACAGACTTACTCACCCGGTAAGCAGCCTTCGAGGAAGGTTCGCACACCACATCAATCGTAGACGTATTATACTTCCGCTTCAGACTATCTAAAGTAGGAAAGAATAGAATTTGTTCGCCTATTCCACCAGGGACAAGGGCTACTATTCGCATATTTTTTATTTAAGATTACTGGCTACTTATTTTAGGGGAAGATGAGATTGGATTTTAGATTTTGGATTTTGGATTTTGGATTTTGGATTTTGGATTTTGGATTAAAGAGTTAGGAGTGAGGAGTGAGGAGTTAGGAGTGAGGAGTTAGGAGTTAGGAGTTATGAGTTAGGAGTTAGGAGTTGCTTTTCTTCTCCTTGTCTCCTTGTCTCCCTATCTCCCTATCTCCCTATCTCCCTATCTCCCTATCTCTCCCCACCAAGATGTGATAAAGAAAGATTATTTATTAAAAAAAGGATTCATCGAAGTGTATTTATTAATTCCTGCTGCGGGAAGTGGCAGAAGAATGGGGAGTAGTCGAAATAAACTGCTGTTGAATTTGCTGGGACAATCAATTATTAGCTGGACGATAAAAGCTGCTGCTGAATCTAATCATATTGATTGGATTGGAATTATTTCTCAGCCAGACGATTGGCAAGATTTTGAGAATATTTTAGGTGAGTTGAATTTAGATAAACCAGTTAAATTAATTAAAGGTGGTTCTACTCGTCAAGAATCGGTTTACAATGGCTTGGGGGCATTGCCATCTCAAGCAGAGCAAGTGTTAATTCATGATGGAGCAAGATGTCTTGCCACGCCAAGTCTATTTGATTCTTGTGCCGAAAACCTTGGTAGAACTAGCGGTTTGATTGCCGCAGTACCCGTTAAGGACACAATTAAAGTTGTAAACGACAATAATATAATTCAATCGACACCCGACCGAAGGCAGTTATGGGCAGCACAAACCCCTCAAGGTTTTGATGTCAAGTTTTTAAAACAATGCCACCAAGAAGCCGTTAGCAAAGGTTGGGAAGTCACAGATGATGCTGCATTATTTGAAAAATGTGGTTTAGAAGTATTAATAGTCCCAGGGGAAGAAACTAATTTGAAAATTACCACCCCCCAGGATTTAGCGATTGCAGAATTTATTTTGAAGGGGAGGGAGTAGCAAGTAGAGGGGAAGAAACAATTCCTAACTTCTAACTCCTAACTCCTCGCTATTACCCATTACCTCTTACCTATTACCTATTACCCATTACCTCTTACCTATCCTTTATTGACATTAAATTCTTAAAATGGTATCATCCGTGCCAACTTGCTAGTGTTTTTTCTTGAGTTGTGCTTTGTCCGTTGCGATTAACTCTTGAAGACGGGATTGATAAACGATGATTGTAGCAGCATCAAAGATTGAGGCGATTTTGTATTTGAAGGGAAAACCCATGTCTATTGGGGAAATCGCGGATTGTGCAAAGTGCGATCGCGCCACTGCGGAGGAAGGAATAATAGAATTAGTTGATGAGTATGCTCGTCGAGATAGCGCTTTGGAGGTTGTGGAAACTTCCAAGGGTTACAGTTTGCAATTACGGTCGGATTTTCACGATTTGGTACAAACTCTAATTCCGGTGGAATTGGGTGTGGGAGCTTTGCGTACTTTGGCTGCGATTGCTCTTAATAGTCCGATGCTGCAAAGCGATTTAATTAACCTACGAGGTTCGGGAGCGTATCAACACGTTCCGGAATTAGTAGAACAAGGTTTTGTCCGCAAACGACGTAGTGGAGATTCTCGCTCTTTTTCTCTACAAGTTACCCCAAAATTTCATCAGTACTTCCAAATAGACCAGTTACCCCAACCTTTTACCAATTTCAAGAAGCAACAACAGCTTGAATTAGAATTACAACCGGCTCCAACTGCAGCCGAAACTGCATAAAACTGTCTCAAACTATAAATAAATAGAAAAAAGTAGATTATGGTTTGTGTTGAATAAAATAGCTCAAACTTTGTTGGAGTCTGGAATATAGCAGTATAGAAAAATTGTGTTTAACCTATTATTTGGGCGGGGTCAAGGTGCATCATGCTCAAAGGATGGTTTACAGTAGAATTAGCAACAACAGCGAAAATAATTGCCAATGGTGTTTGATCCCGACTTTTTGAACGATAACTTCGAGCAACACCCGAATCAAAATATTTTTGACAACCTTGAGGAAAACCCCAATCAGTTGCTCAAATATCTTGAACATCAACCTCCCGAAGTTTTAGCACGTGTAGCCCAGTCTGTCAGCCCCGAAATTAAACAAATCATTTCGCAAAACGTCCAAGGGCTTGTAGGAATGTTACCCCCAGCAAATTTTAACGTCCAGGTGACAACAGACAGGGATAATCTTGCTGGACTTTTAGCTTCAGCAATGATGACGGGGTATTTCCTGCGGCAAATGGAACAAAGGATGAATTTGGATAATTTAACTAACAAATAACCCAATAGTCACGTTATGAGTTACGGGAAAAGTTAATCAGTTTACGGCTTCTAGTAATTACTATAAACTGTAATTTCTCGAAACCGGCAATTGTTAACTGACTCTTAACTCTTAACTCTTAATTACTCTCCTGATAGAGAATAGCAAGTTGTAAGTGAGGTTGAGGATTTGTTAATAATTTTTTCCAGAATCCTTAATTAGGTATGTTGGTTTGTTAGTTTTTTGGTTTATTTATTTATGTGGATAAACTCCGGACTCTACTTTAAATGTTTGAAGTTTACCTTCTCGTTTAACTTGAATTTGTAGAATATCTCCCACCGTTGAAGATTCAACAAGTTTTTGTACTTGTGCAGAAGATTTAACGGGTTGATTGTTAATTTTTTCAATAATGTCCCCAGGAAGTAATCCAGCTTGTTTTGCAGGGGAATCATCTGTGACTCTTCTTACTAGAATGCCAGTTTCTTGTTTTAATTTGAGCGATGTTTCTTGAGAAAGCTGTTTTTTCTTGTTAGGAGTCAAATCCACCATTTCGATACCGAGGAAGGGATGTTGTACTTTCCCTTTAGTAAATAATTCATCTGCGATACGAGCTGCTGTTTCGATGGGAATCGCAAAACCCAAACCTTGAGCATCCGCACGAATTGCGGTGTTGACCCCAATCACTTCACCTTGGGAATTTAACAAAGGTCCTCCAGAATTACCTGGGTTAATCGCAGCATCGGTTTGAATAAAGCTAACTCGTTTATCAGGAACACCAACCTGAGCGCTGGTACGGTCGGTAGCGCTAATAATTCCAATTGTGACAGTATTATCTAAACCCAGAGGATTTCCAATCGCAATAGCCCATTGTCCGGGAATCAGATTTCGAGAACTTCCTAATTTGACATTAGGTAATTTATCAGCAGGAATCTTAACAACAGCAACATCGGTAATTTTATCGACACCAACTACCTTACCTTCAAAAGTGCGACCATCCTTAAGAGTTACCTGCACGGTATCCGTATCCGAGACAACGTGAGCATTAGTCAACAACTTGCCATCATCACTTAAAATAAAACCAGAACCAGTACCCCGTTCAATTCTTTCTTGGGGAAAAGGTTGTTCGTCCTCTCCAAAAAAACGACGTAAGAGAGGGTTTTTCAATGCTTTTGAAAGGGGATTGGCGACTTTACGAGTAGCATTAATTCTCACCACCGCAGAACCTGTTTTTTGTACTGCACTAGCGATAAAATTCATTTCACCTCGTTGAGAACCACCAGCAGACTTTTCCACTGGACGATTGATAACAGCTTCCGGAGGCAAAGCAACTGTAACATTTTTAAACTGATTATAAGAGCGGCTTTGTGGCAGATAGCGACTTCCCAATAAACCTGCACCACCACCAATTGCCACTAAAGAAAGGGAAACAGCCAATTGTTTTGCAGATAACTTCATAACTATACGCTTAAGGACAGCAATGCAGATGCGAGCTTTATAATTTTAGTCAACAAAGAGACTAGTTGAGAGATAAGTTTCACAACAAAGGCATTAAAAAATTACCTTCGGATAATAAAATTTATAAGAGCCAAACGGGTAGGCGAATACACGGTACTTAATCTTTAAAATAATCTATATATCAACTTATCATTTTTTTATATACATGAGCTTTCGTTATTGTTCAGTCTTGTTTTGTGGTTTAACGGGTATACTTGGCTTAATATCAGTATATTCCGAATCTGTTTGGGCAAAATCCGAAGAAGTAAACTGTCCGACACCAGCCCTACAACGTTTTGTGCGTCATCAGGTAGCACCAGAAGAAACTTTAAAAACCATAGCGCAAAACTACGGTATTACTCCTGAAACCATTATCCGCATGAATCCTACAATACGTAACGGTAAAGTTACTGTAGGTAGAAATTTAATTATCCCTCCCTACGATGGAATAGTAGTTAATGTACCCAGAGGACAAACCTTTAGACAAATAGCAGCGAAGCATAAAATTCGTGCAGATGCGCTTTTTGAGGTTAATGGTTGTCAAGAAAATCCTAGAGTCGTTTTTGTTCCGAAAATTAAAAAATCGCAAAAATAAAAACAAACAGTAGAAGAAACAAACGGTAAATATAAAAATTATTACAACTTGTTTACAAAATTCTAATGCATTGGCCAATTCCGGCGCTTCTAAAATTTTTCCACAAAAAAAAAAAAAAAAATGTATATAAAATGTATAAGAATGAGTAAAAGCAATACGAACACGAAACGTCGTTCGC
>CAKZYM010001202.1 GCA_937884685.1 uncultured Calothrix sp. | reverse complement strand
TGAAAACATTGATATATCTAGAATTAATTTAAGTTATGCTGATTTATCTGGTTCCAAGTGGATAAATTGTAATTTATTAGATTGCGATTTTAGCAATACAGACTTGACTCTCGCTGATTTTCATAATTCGACTTTGACTGAAGTAAATTTACAAGAAGCAAAATTTAACCGTACTAACTTTAGAGGAGTAGATTTAAGTAATGTAAATTTAGAAAATACGAGTGTTAGAGGTATCTTATACGATTTTAAAAGTAAATTTTCTTCTGGAATAGAATTAAGAGAAGCATCTTTGATTTGTGCAGGAATTAATTTAAGTTATGGAGAATTTTCTGGAGCTAATCTAGAAAATGCAAGTTTGTGTAATGCTAAATTAATAAATAGTAACTTTAAAAAAGCTAACTTAAATAATGCTAATTTGAAAGGGGCTATCTTAAGAGATGCTACTTTAAGATATTCAGAATTGAAAAATGCCAACTTAAGTTATGCTAATTTCAATAATGCTAATTTAGAGTATGCTAATTTGGTTTCTTCCAATTTAGAAAATGTGATTTTAAAAAATGCTAATTAACACTTTGCTGATATTAGAGGAGCAAATCTAAGAAATGCTAAGTTAATTGGTGCTAATTTGAAGGGGCTTATTTATAATGATGAAACCATACTTCCTGATGATATTGATTTGAGTGAAGCGTATTTAAGTAATAAATCTGTATCTAATAGTTTTAGCTCTGATAAGATTGCCAAACAAGTAAAATCACCTCTGCTTGAAGCTTTGGAAAGAATCAATTTTGAAACTGAGTTTTATCCAGGTTTAACACGAGAGGAAATTGACGAAATTGCCCAAGACATACCTTTTACATTCCCAGAAGAACTGTATGAATTATATCAATGGCACAACGGTGTAAAAGAACGAAAAGGTTGGGATTACTGTTTTGCTGGTACTAGTGAATTTTTGAGTCTTCAAGAAGCTATCGATTTTACTAGGGTTATAGCTGAAGGTGAATATAATGAGGATTCATGGAAACCCAATTACTTTTTTGCTTTTGCAGAAGGAACTGATAATGGATATCTATATGTACTCACTATAGACAAAGAAAAAGCAACCGTACTTGATTATTGTCCTGATAGTATGATAGCTACATCTATAGAATTTTCTAGTATCACACAGATGATGCTTGAAAAAGCTTTTTGGCAAAAAGCTGATTTTTCTGAAGCTAATTTAGCAGGTGTAGATTTGAATGGTTTTTATTTACGTAATATAAAATTTAATGGCAGCAATTTTGAAAAAGCTAATTTAAGTAAAGCTGATTTAGAAGGAGCAGTTTTAAAGGGTGCTAATTTAAAGGATGCTAATCTTTATCAAGCCAAGATAACTAATACAGATTTCACAGATGCTATTTTTTGTAACACTATTATGCCTAATGGAAGCATCAGAAATAATTAGTTGTAAATTAAGTTTTATCATAATTCAGTCTTATTTATAGGACTTTTGCTATTAGCTTGGGGTTTTCAAACCTAAGCGAGATTTTACACTTACTAATCGTCACTCTTTTAATAAATAATAAGGTTAGAACATCTACCAATAATTTAAAACCAATTTAAAAATGGATAACCAAAAACTCTCTCTTCCCACGATGGGTTGCGGTACTTGGGCATGGGGTAATCAGGTGCTTTGGGGATACAATCAAGGCATGGATGATGATTTACAGGAGGTTTTTAACCTTTGTGTAAGTAACGGTGTGACTTTATTTGATACTGGTGATTCCTACGGCACGGGAAAGCTGAAAGGGCAGAGCGAGAAGCTTTTAGGACGTTTTACGAAAGAATATGATGGTGTAAATAAAGACGATATCTGCCTTGCTACTAAGTTGGCTGCTTATCCCTGGAGGTTGAATAGGGGTGCGATGGTTGCTGCTGGTATAGCTTCTGGGGAACGTTTGGGTCGAAATGTTGATTTGGTACAGATGCACTGGTCAACTGCAAATTATTTTCCTTGGCAAGAATGGAGTTTATTGGATGGGTTGGGAGATTTGTACGAGCAAGGTTTGGTGAAGGGGGTGGGTTTATCCAATTATGGTTCTAAGAGGTTGAGGAAGGTACACAAGAGGTTTGCGGAAAGAGGAATACCGATTAAGACTTTACAGGTTCAGTATTCGTTGTTATCTACTTATCCGGTGACGGAGTTGGGAGTTAAGGAAGTTTGTGATGAGTTAGGGATTCAATTAATTGCTTATAGTCCGTTGTGTTTGGGGATTTTGACGGGGAAATATACGGATAAAGGTAAATATCCTAAAGGTATTAGAAATTTTCTATTTAAACAGTTAATTCCCGGTGCAAAATCGTTATTGGATTGTTTGCAAGAAGTTGCAGAATCTCGAGATAAAACTATGTCTCAGGTGGCTATTAATTGGTGTATTTGTAAAGGTACGATTCCAATTCCTGGAGCTAAGAATAGGGAGCAAGCAAAGCAGAATATTGGTGCTTTGGGTTGGAATTTGGATGCTGGGGAAATTATGGAGTTGGATAAAGCAGCATCTGGTACTGATAAGAAGATGGTACAGAATATTTTCCAAACTAAATAATTTAATCTTAATTATCTGGCGACTTCTAGTCGTCAGTATTTTTGATAATTGTACTTGTTAAATTAATTTAACTTTAAATTACGAACTCTTCAGTAATGCTTATCTCTTTTAATGTTAATTTGACAGTAAAACGCTCTCCTGGTTGACCGGTAAATTCTAATTTCATCCAGTTATCTTCGTTTCTAGCAGACATTTCTATGCTTGTAATACCTGTCTCATCTAACACGATTAATTGCAAATTTGGTGGCAGATAAATTTGGTTAGCAGTTGGATAAACACGCAAACAAATTTCTATTTCTTCGTCTTGATTTACTGAGGTAAGAGTTACTATTAAGGCAAGTTTATGACTTGCTATATCTACACCTAAATCAATTATCTTTCCCCGAGTAGCACTTTCTGACTCTGAATTTCCTTGACTATTAAAAGGATGATTACTTCTAGTACCGAAAGCTAAGTTATCTGCTAAAAGATAAGGTAAATCTTCTACAGCTAGCCAACCTATTTCAAATATTTTGTCTAACCAATTACTTAAATTAATTGGAGGAATTTTGAAATTTAAAGTATTTACATCGTCAAAACTATCGGGAATGCAGTCGAGTAAATTATCAAGAGGTTTAAGATTAGAAATTGATATTTGTTCTGGAAATTCGGAAGCTTCTAGTGCAGAAATAAATCCTAACAGTTGTCCTTTGTCTAGGTTTTCATCAAATTTAACTGCGATACAACCAATTAAGTCTGTATTTATTGTTGGATTTAGCGTTAAATTTGTTTCTCCTGGGAGTATAGGGTGACATTCTAATTTACCAATACCGGGAATAACTAAATCTGTTGCGTAGAATGCAGCAGCAAGACTAGATTTCCAAGTCTCGCTAAGGCTGAAATCTGTTTCGATTTGCAGCCATTTTAGGTAGGTATGGACGGTAAAAACAGCTAAAGTATTTAGATATACTCGTTTACCTTTTTGCGGAGTGGATTGTTCAATTGCAAGTTGACTAGCAGCTTGATGAGCTTCCTTACCAAGTGGAACTAAAAATGGTGTTTCAGTAGTATTCATAAATTTTCATGTTCTGGAATTTTTAAATCTTGGGCAATTTTTTGTAACAGTGGCTTACATCTACCGTACCAATGATTAGTTACTTGCTCCCTTTTCATTTTCAATTCTTGGGCAATTTCTTCAAAGGTATCTGGAGGTTCTTTCAAAAATCGTCTTTGGCTAAGCAAATAACAATCGCACTCAGGATTTGTACGAGGATAGCATTTTTGTAATCTTTGGTGAGGGTCTTGTTTAATATACGTTTCTACCGCTAAACCCAATCTCTGTGTCTTCTCTCTTTGAAGACTCTCAATGTAACCATCAAGACCACTGAGATTAGGAGTACTCAAACCTGTTTCAGATAAATAGTCTACAAGAGGTTTTCTCGCTCCATCCCTACCGACTGGTACGTCTAGACTAATATATTGCCAGGTTTTTTGGTAAGTTAAATCTTTAATTCGCCATTTGAGATATCCGTTAATCCATTTTAATAAGCTGTCTTCTATGGAAGGAGTACGCTGCTCGAAGTTAGTACAGATATTTTTGCTCACCCATTCCCAAGTTCGATTTAAAGCATCTGGGTATTCCGGGTGGGAAGATTTTAGTAATCCCGGTAATTGCTGAAGTTGGATGAGTAAACGCTGCATGGCTTTTCTTTGCTCGCGGCTTCCATCAGGGTATTCTCGTACTTTTTCAATCAGTTGTTTGAGTTGTTCATCCATAAAAATGGGGAGACTATATCTTTCTAGATTTTGCTTTCAAAGAATATTAAGCAACCATTAAATATACATAAAAGCATTCACGGATTTCGATATAGGTTATCTATTTTGGTCGATAAATTTTGGATTAGATTGGCAATGGCTTTCAGGACTAGTTGTTAAGTTTTGTAAAAAGATGCCATAACCTCACCAAATATTCTGGATTAGGGTCTGAGAGAAATATAGGAGGAGGTTTGGGTCTTCCTTCTGATTTGGAGATTTTTTAAGACTCCGTTGGTTAAGAGATTGTTTGTGAAACAGGAATACAACCTACTTGAGGTAATACAAATGGTAGTTAATTTACAAAGAATATTTGCAATGAAGCTTACCGCAAAAGTATTGTTCACCTTGCTCCTTAGTAGTTTAGGTCTTGGAATCTATTTTATATTTGATGGGCAAGCAAGCGATGCAGAAAGCACATCAGGAAGTTTCATAGTTAATAAATTGTCGGGTAAATGTATTGATGTAGCTGGCGCTCCTGGTCGAGATAATGCTGCACCTTTACAGCTTTTCGATTGCGAACTATCTGGACGCAATCGCGATAACGATTCAGAGACTGACCAAAGGTGGACAATTACGGGTGATGGATTTATCAAGAATAAATTGTCTGGTAGATGTATTGATGTGGCTGGGGCACCGGGAAAAGGTAATGCTGCACCATTACAACTTTTCGATTGCGAACTATCTGGACGCAATCGCGATAACGGTTCGCAGACTGACCAGCAATGGGATTTGACAAGTACTCCAGTTCCGAAATATTGAGCGAAAAAGGGTAAAAGCAGGACTTAACTATTAGCTAAATGAAAGAGAGGATTTAGATATGTCTACTGAATACTATTACGGAACAGAAGGTAATGACTATTACTTGCACAATAGTTCCGATGACTTAGTTGCTTATGGTTATGGTGGTAATGATGACATATTTGGTAACAGCGGTAATGACTATATAGATGGTTCTCGTGGTGATGACTATCTTTATGGTGGATTAGGAAATGATGAACTGTTAGGTTTTGATGGTAATGATTACTTAATTGGTGAGTCTGGAAATGACTATCTTTTAGGTGGTTTTGGTGCAGATACATTTGCTTTCGATTCTCCCTATGGTGGTGTTGATGTGATAGCTGATTTTTATTGGGAAGAAGGAGATAAAATCGAAATCTCTCAATTAGGCTTTGGTACTAGTTCTACCAGCGGTTTTTTCTACGACAATAATAATGGTAATTTGTTTTTTGAAGAAATCCTCGTAGCCAATATTGAGAATATCCCGACTGATTTTTCAACTCAGTCTGATATTGTTCTGTTCTAATAAATACAGGAATTAAGCAATATTTCGGAGATTGTAACAGTTTGAAATTTTGTACTTAGGGTTATTATCGTGTAACTCCGAAAAAAATTAGACGATGTTTTAAAAGTATCTGGTGGTTAAAACTACCGGATACTTTTAAATAATTATTTATATAAATATGAATACTAAAATTTGATGAGTATACTATCTTAAATAAGGAGCTTAATTGGCAACTGCTCTATAGTAACTATAAGGGTATAGAGATGCAGATAAGAATAAGCTTGAAATTTAGTGATGGTGATTTTCATCAAGGTTTTGGTCTGCAAAAAAAATTGGTACTTGTGGTCAGTAATGAGGATAAATCAACAGAAATAGAGATTAAACTGCCCCCAGCGCCAGAAATTCCTGTTTTATATCAAAAATGGAAAGATAGCTATATTAAGCTAGCCAATCCTCAGCTAGCACGCATTAAAGTGAAACAAGTCACTAGTTTTTCTTACCCAGAGCGTCATCAAGAATGCGAAAAAATTGCCCAAGAATTACGAAATAAATTAAATCAGTGGCTATCGAATATTAAGCCTGAATTAGAAGCAGTAATTAAATTAAATGGTGATTCTGAGATTATATTTTGTGTTTACACTCAAGATATAAAATGCCAATATACAAAAGATATATTGTATCGACTTCCTTGGCGAGAATGGGATTATTTTTCTCAAGTTTATTATTTAGAAGCTGCCTTATGTTTCAATAAATCTCAATCAAATAGAAACAATACTATTAAAAGGCAGGAAATATTTAGAAGAGTTAGAATCACTAGTATATTTGGTGAAAGCGAAGGAATTAATATCCAAGTAGATAGAGAATTAATTGAAAAGTTGAGTCAGCGGGGAGCGGAATTATTAGTTCTGTCGCAACCAAAGCGTCCAGATTTTATTAAATTATGGGATGAACCCTGCGATATTCTATTTTATAGCGGTCATAGTTATAGCGAGGAACATAGTCAGGTTGGTTTTCTACAAATAAATCAATGGGAAAGTTTGAATTTAGAAGAAATTAAAAATACTTTGCGCGAAGCAATTAAGAAAGGTTTGAAAATAGCATTTTTTAATTCTTGCGATGGTTTGGGGATAGCTCAACAATTAGCAGATTTAAATTTATCATTAATTATAGTTTGGCGGGAACTAGTACCCGATAAAATTGCTCAAAGATTTTTGGAGTATTTTTTAAACTCTTATGCTGAAGGCAAATCTCTATTTACTTCGGTGCGAGATGCAAGAATGAAGCTTGTAGAGCTTGCTCCACGCTCTGAAAAGGAAAAGCAATTACCGGGTGTAAAGTGGTTGCCAATTATCTGTCAGAATACTATAGATACACCTCCAACTTGGGAAGACTTGGGAGGACTAAAGGGTAAACTGATTCAGTCTCCCTATCGGGGCTTATCGCCATTTTATGAGTCGGATAAGGATTTATTTTTTGGTAGAAATAATTTTATTCGAGATTTAGTTAAAGGGGTAAATGATAAGCCATTAGTACCGATAATTGGTGCTTCTGGAAGTGGAAAATCTTCTGCTGTCTTTGCAGGATTAGTTCCTCAATTGAGGAATATTTCTAACTTAGATATTGTATCTTTTCGACCGGGTAAAAATCCTTTTGATGCTCTAGCTTTAGCCTTGAGTTCTTGTTATCATTTTTTGAGTAAAAAATCGTCTCAACAAGGGAAAAAATTAAAATTACAGACTAATCTGTATGATGATAATAAAAAATTTGGTAGACTTATCGACAGTATTATTAATCATTTTTCGTTGCAGCGTTTTGTATTAATTGCCGACCAGTTTGAAGAAATTTATACCCTAACTAAGGAAGAATATCGCCAACCTTTTTTGGATGCATTATTGTATGCAATCGAATTTATTCCTAGATTTACCCTAGTATTAACATTGAGGGCTGATTTTTACGGACATGCTCTGTCTTATCGTCCTTTGAGCGATGCTCTACAATCTTCAGGTATTTATAATCTGGCTCCAATGAATTCGCAAGAATTACGTGCAGCGATAGAAAAACCTGCACATAAAATGAAAGTCGAATTGGAATCTGGATTAACTACCAAACTAATTGATGATTTAGGTACAAAACCGGGACGTTTACCATTATTAGAATTTACCTTGTCGCTGCTTTGGGATAAACATGAAAAATGGTATCTTACCCATCAAGCTTATCAAGAAATAGGTGGTCTAGAAAAAGCTTTGGCTCAGTATGCTGATTCGGTATTAAATTTATTATCGAGAGTAGAAAAAAAACAAGCCGAGCAGATATTTATTCAGTTGATTAGTCCGGGGGAAGGAACAGAAGATACCAAACGAATTGCGACTTATATTGAAGTGGGAGCAAGTAATTGGAATTTGGTTAAATTATTAGCCGATAAGCGTTTAGTGATAACTGGATGGGATGAAAGCAATCAACAAGAAACTGTAGAAATTATCCACGAAGCATTGATTAGGGAATGGGGAAATTTACGGTTATGGATAGAAGGTAATCGTGAATTTAGAATTTGGCAAGAAAGATTAAAATTTGATGTCCGGGAATGGGAAAATAAAAACTATTTAGAGAAAGCACTATTACAAGGTACAAGATTAGCCATTGCCGAAAATTGGTTTGAGCAACGTCAGGATGAATTAACCAGTTTAGAAAAAAATTATATTAGCGCTAGTGTTAGGGTAAGAGATAAACAACAACGGAAACAGAAACTTACTAGACAGTTAACTATTTCTGGATTGGTTGGTGGCTTAGTGCTGGTATCAACTTTTGCTGGGATTAGCGAAATTGGTAAAACTAATGCAGAAGCAGGAAAAATAAGTAGCGCTGCGGAAAATTTTTATAGTAGAAATGATTACGAATCAGCATTAGTAGAAGCGATTAATGCTGGTAGGTTAATCAAAAAAAGTATCTGGAAACCTTGGATAGCAACCGAAACTAAGATGCAGGTTATATCCACACTACAACAAGCAGTTTTTGGGTATCAAATAAATGAATTAAAAGGACATTTAAGTGAAATAAATAGCGTTAGCTTTTCACCAGATAGCACAAAAATTGCTTCTGCTTCTTCTGATAAAACAATTAATATTTGGGATAGTCATACAGGGGAAAAAAATACAACTTTTTTAGGACATGCCGATGCGGTAAATGATATTAGTTTTTCTACCGATGGTAAAATTATTGCTTCAGCTTCTGATGACCAAACAATAAAACTATGGAATGTTGCTACTGGAGAAGAAATTAAAACTCTTAAAGGTCATGTTTCGAGAGTTATTACTGTTAGCTTTTCACCAGATGGTAAAACTATTGCCTCGGGTTCGGGCGATGGTATGATTAAAATTTGGGATGCTCGGACAGGAGCAGAAATTAAAACTCTCAGCAGTCATTCTTCAAGAGTTCTCAGTGTCAGTTTTTCACCAGATGGTAAAACTATTGTTTCTGGTTCTGCTGAAGGTACGATAAAACTTTGGAATATTAACACTGGATTGAAAATCAAGACTCTTGAAGGTCATAAAAGTCGAGTTTCTGATGTTAACTTTTCACCAGATGGTAAAACTATTGTTTCTGGTTCTGGTGACTATAGTTTAAAGCTTTGGGATTTTACTAGTGGTAGAAAAGTGAGAACCCTTAACAAACATGTAGGTGCAGTTAATAGTGTTAAATTTTCACCAGATGGTAAAACTATTGCTTCAGCTTCTGATGACTATAGTTTAAAACTTTGGAATACTAAAACATTGGATGATACTAAAACCTTCAAAGTAGATTCTGGTCGCATAATTAGCAGCGATTTCTCAACCGATGGAAAAAAAATTGCTTCAGGTTTGAGTGACGGTACGCTAAAAATTAGCAATGTTGATAAACGCGATACTCTTAAAAAAATTAAAACTTTTGAAAAACATTCTGACGAAGTTATCAGCACCAGTTTTTCTCCTGACGGAAAAGCAATTGCATCCGGTTCTCGCGGAGGTACTCTGAAAGTTTGTAATTCTGGGACGGGAAAGGATATTCATACTCTTCAAGGTCATTCTAGTGACATCAAAAGTTTTAGTTTGTCTCCTAACGGTAAAGTTATTGCTTCTGGAAATAGTTTTGGCGAAATAAATATTTGGGATAGTGCTACGGGGAAAGAAATTCGTATTCTCAAAGGAAATTTTGGCAGCGTTAAACATCTTAGTTTTTCCCCAGATAGTAAAATAATTGCTTCTGGCTCGGGAAATGGCACAATTAAACTTTGGAATCTTGCTACAGGAGAAGAAATTAAAAGTTTTAAAGCGCATATAAATGAAATTAAAAATATTAGTTTTTCATCGAATGGTAAAATACTAGCTTCTAGCTCAAACGATAGCCAAATTAAACTTTGGAATCTTGCTACAGGAGAAAAAATTAACACTTTGAAAGTAGATTCTAGCAAAATTATTAATGCTCGTTTCTCCCCAACTGAAAACATAATTGCTGCTGGGTTGAGTGATGGGACAATCAAGCTGTGGAATCCCGAAACAGGAGAAGAAATTCAAACCTTAGAAGCACATTCTCGTCGAGTTACTCAAATCAGTTTTTCCCCTAATGGCAAAATAATATTATCTGGCTCGGAAAATGGCACAATCAAAGTCTGGGATACTCTAACAGGAAAAAGAATTACAACTCTTGCAGGAGATTCTCGCAGAATTAGCAGCCTCAGCTTTTCCCCAAAGAACAAAATAATTGCATCTGGTTCAACCGATAGGATGGTCAGGTTATGGGATATTAATACGGGTAAAAAGATTCAAGTCTTAGGAGGACATTTCGGCACAATTAAAGGTATTAATTTCTTCCCGGATGGTCAAAATATTATCTCTGCATCTCGTGATGGTACAGTAAAACTACGGGATGTTGCAACAGGGGGAAAAGTCAAAGATATTACCCTACGTTCGAGTAGTATCAGAGATATAGACTACTCTCATGACGGTAAAATCATGGCTTCTGCATCTGCTGACCGAACTGTCAGATTGTGGGATAATCAAACAGGTAAACAACTGCAAACTCTCAAACATTCAAGCGAAGTAAATACAGTTAGCTTGTCCCCTAAAAATCAAATAATTGCTTCTGGTTCTGATGATAATACCGTAAACCTATGGAATGCTGTGACTGGGGAAAAAATCAAAACATTAAAACAGCATTCAAGTCGGGTTAACACCGTGAAATTTTCCCCAGATGGAAAAATAATTGCATCGGGTTCAAAGGATGGCACAATAATACTTTCGGATACTCGGACTGGTAAAAAAATTTATACCCTTAAAGGACATTTAGGAGAAGTTAAAAATATTAGTTTTTCCCCCAACGGTAAAATAATAGCTTCCGCTTCAGCAGATAAAACAATTAAGCTATGGGAAAGCAACACAGGAAAGGAAATCAGAACTTTAAGAGGACATTCCGACAAAGTGATTAGCATCATTTTTTCACCTGATGGAAAGATAATAGCCTCTGGTTCTGCTGACCGCAAGCTGCGACTGTGGATTGCTTCGACAGGTAGGGAAATCAAAGCTCTCAGAGGGAATAACAAATGGGTTCGTAGTCTGAGCTTCTCCCCCGATGGTAAAACTATCACTTCTGCATCTGCTGGTGGTAAGGTGATTTTGTGGAACTTTGATTTAGACAGTTTGCTAAGTGAAGGTTGTAATTTAATGCGTGATTACCTCCAGAATAATC
>CAKZYM010001201.1 GCA_937884685.1 uncultured Calothrix sp. | reverse complement strand
TACTAATAAAAAATTTTTTTCCTATTTTATCTAAGATAATTTATAAGCGATTATATATACACTGCGGGCGATAAATTAAGTAGTTATCTCATTATAAGCATAATTATATAGAATGCGCTCGTAGTAAATAAAACGTTAATTATTTAAGTAAATTTAATTGCTTATCTTTAATCTTATAACTATGCAGGCTAATAATTTAATGAGAGTAACATCTTGTACAATTTTAACTGTATTTGATAGCGTAAATCCTAACTCTCTTAACTCTCTCATTTCACTACACATAAATACATAAATAATTTCGACTAAATACGCAATAATACTTGTCCGGTAGTTTAATTATAAATCGAACATAATCAACGGTATAAGTCGTGACAGTACAACCTAGAATAAAACAATATTCAAAATCAGGGAAAACTACGAAATTAGCAATTGAAGGTGCTGAAATACTGACACCTGAAGGCTGGCAAAAAGATGCTACGGTTCTGATTGCGGATGGATGTTTTGTTGATATTACAACAAATCCTGATACCAATGGATACAAAAAAATAATAGCCGAAGGTATGCAAATATTGCCAGGTATTGTTGATTTACACGGTGATGCTTTTGAAAGAATGATTTGTCCCCGTAGGGGTGTGAATATCCCTTTACCAATTGCGATGGTAGAAAATGACCGCAATTTATTAGCTGCTGGTATCACAACTTTCTTTTGTGCGATTACCGATTCCTACGAACCCGGTCTACGGAGTCGAGAAACAGCAAGAAGTTTAATTGATTTTATTTGGGGAGATGGAGAGCATCTTTTAAGCTGCAATCATTTAATTCATATCCGACACGAACTGACAAATATTAAAGGACATCAAGAACTGTGTAGCTGGTTGAAAAAGAAACGCATTGATTTTTTATCAATCAACGACCACTTACCACCTATTGAAGATAGAAAAAAATGGAGACGACATATCAGTAGTTTACGTCAGCGAGTGACACTATCGAATCAAGAAATTGTTGATATGCTTGTCGAACTTCAGGAATACCGACAAGAAGGTAGTTTACAAGTAGAACAATTAATTGAATTAGCCCATATCAACAACATTCCCGTTGCTTCCCACGACGACGACTCCGAAGAAAAAGTCGCTTTGAGTCATCAGCGGAAAATGGCGATCGCCGAATTTCCAGCGAATGTTGATTTAGCTGCTGAAGAACGAAAATTCGGTGCATCGGTGTTAATGGGTGCGCCAAATTTATTACAAGGTGGTTCTCATTTGGGTTGGATGAGTGTAGCAGAAGCACTTCAAAGTGGAGTATTGGATTGTCTTTGCTCGGATTATCATTATCCTTCTTTATTCCATGCTCCGTTTAAACTACATTCGGAAGGTTTGATGTCCTTAGAAAAAGCTTGGGAACTAGTATCGAGTCGTCCAGCAGCAGCAATCGGACTCGGCGACCAAAAAGGTAAAATAGCACCCGGATATGATGCCGATTTTTTGTTAATTCATCCCGAAAATCCTATTCCTTCGTCAATAGCATCCGTTTATATCAGGGGAAAAGAAGTAGCAAAATACTCTTGACAGGTTCAATGATAAAGGGTAATGCTTAAAGATATAAAAACCAAAATAATAACTTTAAACTTTAAACTTTGAATTAGTGAATAATTACTATGGAAATTTCCATTGAAAGCATTATCAATCTGTTTACCGAAAAAGGTTCTCAGATGTATGGGACTGAGCCTGTAACTCAATTAGAACATGCTCTGCAATGTGCAACTCTAGCAGAAGAAGCCTGTCAAAGTAATGAGATGATAACAGCTTGTTTGCTTCATGACATGGGACACTTGATACATGATTTAGGCATTAACCCAACTATTAAAGGTATAGATGACCAACACGAACAGCGAGCTTTACCGATATTAAGAGAATTATTTGAACCTGCGGTAACAGAACCAATTCGTCTGCACGTTGCTGCAAAACGTTATTTATGTGCTATTAGTCCTGATTATTGGGAAAAGCTTTCTAACGAATCGAAGCGTAGTTTGGAGTTACAAGGAGGTATATTCTCCTGGGAAGCAGCATCTAGATTTATCCGTCAACCTTGCGCTAAACAAGCCGTGCAGTTAAGAATGTATGATGACCAGGCAAAAGTATCAAATAAGCCAACAGCTTCCCTAAGTCATTTTACACAGTATATGAATGTTTGTTTGAGAACAGCAAACAGTTATCAGTTAACAGTTAACAGTTATCAATTACCTATTGGCTAAAATCTTTCTTGTCAATTTAATGTAAGTTTTCACTGTTTCGTATGGTATTTCTAAATCGGTAGCAATATCTTGTAGTGATTCTCCGGTTTCTCTTCGAGCTAAAATTGTGGCACGTTTTTCACATACAGAAATTGCTCTAGTTCCTCCGGTACGCTTTTGTTTGGACATTAATATTGCGGTGACTTGTGCGATTCTTTCAGCTAGTAGTTCTTGAGGTGATATTGCTTCGATTTTCTCGGATTCAACTAACCATCCCAATCTAGTTTGTCCCAAACCAAATGTAGTTTTATGTCCAGTTCCACAATAAGGTGCAAGTTGTCCGAGAGCTTTAAATAATTTTATATATTCCGGTTCGTTCGCTGCATCTTTACCCAAACCGAATTCCACAGCACCCGTAAACCCAGTAACTAAACCTCTTTTACCACCTGCAACTCTGGTAGTAGAAATTTCATGACGTTGAATAATTACATTTTCGTCTACCCATTCTAAAAAAGCATCTTGTTCGACGGGAAAACCAGAAAAATTATTCCAGCGTCGTAGGTAGCTGTGAAAAATATTGAAGGGTAACGGTAAAGGAAAATGATGTTTTTTGCGACGAAAACTGGTAGGACTGATATAGCTTAAGGAAAGAGTATTTTTTGTTTTATTCTCTTTACTCTCCAATAATTGTTGATAAGTCGTGGGTTGATGGGCTATTTCCACCGATTGAATTTCTAAAGGTGCATTGCGGAGTTCGATAACCTTCGGTAAATTTTGCAACCAATCAGCCATCCATTCCGCTAAGCGCGATGATAATGCAGATACATACCATTGATATTTGGAATCTGCTGAAAGTTGTAATTTTGTGCCAGTACTTAATAATTTTCCCTCTAAACGGGAGATGGTAAAAGGTTTTTCAGATTCCCCATCGTGGAGATGAGCGGATAAATCCGGGTCTGTTTCTCGGACTTGATTCAAAAACCAAGCATGGAGTCCTTTTGCGTATTCGGGGAAGATAGTGTGATTGCTGGAAGGAACCGCATCAAAAACCAGCCCTACTAACTCAGTGTCGGTTGGTAGAGTGATTTTTGCTGAGGATTTTTTGCGAGTTCTAGGCATAAGGGAATTTTACATGATTTTGGGAAACCTCACCCCGCCAGGGACTGCAAGTCCCTGTCTAATAGCTAAAGTCGTCTAAAGACGACTAAAATCTGTTAAATCCAAATTTCTATCTTGAAATTAATTCTAAGACTGATATACAAAGCACATTAAAACGCACTTGAATGCTTATTTAGTCCTATTTATAGGACTTTCGCTATTAGCTGGGGGTTTGCAACCCCCAGTGGGGTGAGGTTTCTTCAGTTATTATTAAGCTCGTCAAGAATCCGCTCCAATTCCACAGTCATGAAATTAACATTACCTTGTTGATAAACCTTTAACAATTCCCGATAAAACCATAATTTATCTTCCTTAGTACCGTTAAAATAATCCCATAATATATCTCCCTTATTCCGATAACCAACCAAAAGACTTCTAGCATTATGTAATTTATCAGCAAGAGAAACCAACTTCACAGAATCGGAACCATTGCGAATGTTTTCAATATAATCAATCTTGCGCTGCTTCCAAGGTGGTTTCGGTGTAATATCAGTTTCGGTACATCCATCAACTATTTCCACCACCGTTTCACTAAATTTCTCGCGAATTTCTTCACGAGTCGCTTGACCACCTTGGTCTTCAATAGCATCATGGAGTAACCCTGCTATCGCTTCATCTTCAGTTCCTCCAGCTTCTAAAATCAAAGCTGAAACTGACATTAAATGTGAAATATAAGGGATTTTGTCTACTTTTCGGGTTTGGTTTGCATGTAATTGGGTAGCGTAAATTAATGCTTGTTCAAATTTAGTTGTTAATTTTGCGGTTCTTTTAAGTATCATAAATTTCAAGCGCTCAAACTTACTTATGGATTTACTTTCTATATTTGATTATTCCCAATTGTTGGATATTATTGCTCAAACACCAACACCAGCCCACATAAGCACCGAGAATAGAGGAAAGTTTCGCAGATTCAAAAGCATATTGCTTGATTTTTGTAGCATCACAAAAAAGCAAGCCTATCTTATTATCTTGATTCCATAAATTACTGTACTTATTTAATAATTTATTTCTTTTTTGAGGAAAATATTCTTCATAAATTGCTTGAAATTGATTAACTAGCTCAACAATCTTTGCTATATCAGAATTAATTTTCTCACTATTTCTCAGAGCTTTTAATATTTATTGCTAAAATACTTTCTTTGGTTGTCGCTATTTCCCGTTAGAAAGACTCCATTTTTTTTAAGTTTTTGTGTAATTTCGTCCTGCTGATTTTTAATTTTGTATACTATTTGATTTATTTTAATGGGTCATCTTTTTGAAATTCCCTTATCTGCAAGCTTGAATCCAAAGATTGAATTTTTTCCCGGTTGCGTTTTAGCAATTTTTAAAGCCAAATATGGAGCCATCATTAACTCAATTACGATGAGAATTTATATATATTTAAACACT
>CAKZYM010001200.1 GCA_937884685.1 uncultured Calothrix sp. | reverse complement strand
AAATCAATAATAAACGATTCGCTACGACCTGAGAAATCCTGCGAATCGTTTTGCCAACCTATTTTACAAGGACTGACATTACTATGTTACTAAATGGTACAGCTAAAAGCGAGGAATTAAATGGCACCAGTGGAGGAGATTTTATCAATGGTCGCGGTGGTAATGATACCCTCAAAGGTGGTGACGGTCGCGATACTTTAAAAGGTGGTAAAGGTGATGACTTATTAAAGGGTGACCGGGGTCAAGATATTCTCCAAGGTGGTAAAGGTAAAGATACCCTCGAAGGTGGGGATGGTAATGACCTACTTCAAGGTGGGGATGGTAATGATTTACTTAAGGGTGGTCTAGGTAACGATGATATAGAAGGTGGTAAAGGTCATGATACCCTTAAAGGTGAAGATGGAGATGATATTCTCCGAGGTAGTCGGGGTAATGATACTTTAAATGGTGGTCGGGGTCACGATACAGCAGATTACAGTCATTTAAATACAGCAATTACTCTTGAAGCAGTCGGTGTAGTCAATAAAGGTCGTTTCGGTACAGACCAAATTTTAGATATCGAAACTATCATCGGTGCGTCTGGACAGGCTAATATAATTGATGGTTCTACAGGTACTAGCGGGGTCACATCTTTTGATATTGACTTATCAAACGATAGATTAACTGTTCGAGATATTCCAGTTCTTGGGAATCAAACTTTTAACGTCCAGAACTTTGTTAATGTTACCGGAACTACACAAGACGACAGCATCATCGGTAACGATGAAGATAATATCTTTATCGGTAACGGTGGTAATGATTTCTTTGGTGGAAGTGCTGGTAACGACATAATCAACGGTGACGATGGGGGAATCGATGATTCTGATACCGTTGATTATACAGGCTTGGGTAAAGCGATTACTCTCTTACCTACTGGGGTTGTAGAGAAAGACGGTGGGTTAGGTACAGATGAATTAGTCAGAATTGAGAGAATTATCGGTGATGCAAACCAAGCTAATACTATCGATACTTCTAGTGCTGGAAGTCCAGTTTCTATAGATGTTAATTTAGCAGAAGAATCTTTACAGATTAACAATATTCCTGGAGTTGGTAGTCTTGACCGTACAGTCATTAATTTCGTTAATGTCATCGGTACCCATCAGAACGACAAAATTACCGGAGATGCTCAAGATAATATTATCAATGGTGTAGGTGGAGAAGATAACTTAACGGGAGGAGACGGAGCAGATACATTTGTTTTAGGAGAAAGCGGTCAGGTATTCTATGCAGATGAAGGCTTTTCTGATTTAGCAATTATTGAAGACTTCGTATCTGGAGAAGATAAAATCCAACTTACTGGTGCTATCGATGACTATAGCTTTGTCCAAAATAGCTTTACAAACTTGATTGCTTTTGGTGATGACATTATTGCATCTGTAAATAGCGGTTTCGATACTACTAGCGACTTTACTTTTGCTTAAATTTTGGAATCAGCAATTTTAACAGAACTGCTTTCTAACTAAGCTTAAAGCTAAATAGCACTGAGTCAAGAGAACAAATATCTTTTGATTCAGTGCTTTTATTGTTCGTTCTCTCTTCAATCCCTGCAAGCATATTTCAAAATAGATCACAATAAAAGTTATTGTGACAAAGCAAACTAATTAGACGCTTATTTTTAGTACTTATACTTAATTATGAGCTTTAATAAGGATTAAAGAGGTTTTGTCTTTAATTTGTAGTTCAACAGACTTGTATACGAAAAAATACGGAGCTAATATATCAGTCAAGAGGAGCCAAAAGAAGTTTACATATCCTCCTTAACTCCCAAAAGGATTGACCATAATTTTCACAATTTTATAGAGGTAATTATGCAACGGTTTATTCAGTCTGCTGCTAGAGTTTCTGCTATGTCTATAATTGCTTGCGCTTTGGTTGTGATTGGAGCTACCAGTGCAAAGGCTCAAACTAAAGGATTACCTGAAGGCTATATCGGTGTCACTGGGGCTACTGTAGACGGTACAGGACTTGGTGGTGTAAGCGGACGTATTTCTTTCCCGAAGGCTAAAGTATCTTTGCGCGGTTCTCTTCTGGGAGGTAGTGTCGATTGTGGTTTTGATGATTGTGGAGTTGGTGTATTTATCCCTACAGTTACTTACGATGTTCCAGTCGCTAAAAACACTAATCTTTATCTAGGTGCTGGCTACCTTAGCGTTGCTGTTTCTAATGATGCTACTACTTTGACAGGTAGCGAAGGTATATTACAAGTTGGTGCTGAAACGGGAATCGGTAAGAAGCTTGTTGTTTACGGAGACGGGAATTTATTTGATGGTGGTAGCTTATGGAAACTTGGTGTTGGTTATCGCTTATAAGCTGTAATTGAAATTTGTATTGATTAAAAAATTGAGCGTTAAAAGTAATGTCTTTTAACGCTTTTACTACCAATAATCTTTACTAATTTGAGAGCTTTGAATTAAGTCCTATTCAATCTTATTTTTTAAAAAAAACTATTTTTAATTTTTACCGGACAAAAATCTGTCTGATTTTCCGAGATATTCAGAGCTATAAAGAATCTTTGATATAAGTTATTTTCCATACTGACACTAGAAAAAATACTGAGTTAATATTCTAAGCACTCGGATAAAAAACTTGTGTAGCAACTATGCTGCTCGTTTTGTGATATCCGAATAAATTCTGGTTGTAGCTAAAATTTATACTTAGGCAATATTATGCGACAGTTTCTCAAGTCTGCTGCAAAAGTCTCTGCTGTATCCGCGATTGCTTGTGCTTTGACTTTCGTATCTACATTGTCTGTAAACGCTCAAACTAAAAAAGGTTTAGAGGGAAGTTACGTTGGTGGTAGTTTCCAAACTGGAAATGGAATAACTACTCTTGGTGTTTACGGAAGATATGACGTTCGTCAGTTACCAATCTCCGTTAGAGGTAGTGTTAATGTCTCTGATTTCTCTGGTAGCACTTTTGTTCAAATCGCACCTGGAGTTACCTATGACTTACCTATCAGTGAGAAAGCGAACGCTTACGCAGGTGGTGGTGTAGTTTTTGGTGATGCAATCGATACTACAGTCTATCTAAATGCTGGTGCAGAAACAGAATTAGTTCAGAATGTAGTAGCTTTTGGAGATTTAACAGTTCCTTTAGATAACGGTGCTGACCCTACTTTCAGCGTTGGACTTGGATATAAGTTCTAGGTCTAATCGTTCTTTGCATATGGCACGCTTATTTAATCAAAAATAATAAAGCATAAATTACTACGCGAGTAAAGCAGGAACTTTTACTCGCGTTTTTCAGTATCTATACTAAAGGAGCTTTTCGGAGCTTTACTGAATTTTAATATATAATGTTTTGTATGTGGCTAGATGCAGTATGATTACGGAGTTATATTGTAAAATAAGCAGAGTTTTAACGAGGATAAGCAAAAAATATTTGAGTATCGGAGGTAATTTATAGATTATTTCTTTTTAACGAAGGAGAGTTCAGTTGATGAAGGAAAGTATCTTGCTCGCTTGAGATTAAAGAAACCGCATTATCGGTAAAATGCTGTGAATGATTAATTACTGTCCCCAGCTTCCAAAATGCGTAATTATTTACAAATTTAGGTCAGGGTTTTTCTCAATTGCTATTACTGGTTGGATGCAAATACGCACTTGTATTCTTATCTAAAACGAAACTCCGGTAGACAAACTATATAATTTTGAGGAACTAATAATGAGCCAAGATTTGCAACAAAAAGTGTACCCTAATATGTCTCCTAAAATTCTATTGATTGACAGCTACGAAATATTTTTGAATGGAACTGTAAAAATACTACGTTCTTATTATCCTAATGCTAAAATTTATGCTGCTACAACTGTAGAAAGTGCTTTACATCAAATTGCGATAATTAAACCAGAATTAGTGATTACGGATATTTGCGTTGCTCAGAATGTTGGGGAAGCAACCCAAATTAATAACGGTATCCAGCTTCTAAAAGAGTTACTAACTAATAATCCCCAAACCAATATCCTAGTGCAAAGTACGTATATAAATACTTTGGTACGAATCAAATCGCTAATCGATAATCATTCCTCGGGTTTCGTAGTTGCAGATAAATCTCTTTCTAGCAAGGAAATATTAAATAGAGTTAGATGGGCCTTGCTCGGAGAGACCCATACCAAGGATATCAAAGCAATTAATTCTGGATTAGAGTTGAAACCAGAATGGTTAAGATTGCTTAATCTAGCCTTTGAAGAGGGATATCAAGATAAAGCAATTGCTGCACATATTTGTGTTTCGGAACGAATGGTGCGCCACTATTGGTATAAGCTGCAAGAAGTTTTAGACATGAATATTGAAGAATTGAAACATCAGGGTAAAAATCTTCGGGTAATAACTCATATTCGGGCTAGGGAAGAAGGTTTTATTGATTAGTTTGATGGAAATTTATAGTCATAAATTAGAGAATGGAGACTAGGCAGCAGTAACAGTAAAATAAATAGTTCTAACAACCAATATTTGTATAGTTAGTTGTTAGAAATACAAGAATTAAATGTACGAATTTAATGGCTGATTTCGCATAAAAATATCTGAGATTCCTGATAGATAAATAGGGGTGATTGTTAAATGAAAGCAATCTAAATAGACTTATAATCTTTTCTCATTCATAAGTTTATTTATCCCTTAATTCTTGTCACCTATTACTTAATATTTCTAGTAAAAAATCAAATGATACATGTTGTGTTGACATCTGTAGTTGTTCTGTTCGCAGCAATTCCGTATAGTCCAGAGGTCAATTCAATTAGCGCTGTTTCTTACGTAGCAAATCCGGTTGCAAAAACTGATATAAATGTGGTTAAAAGTGATAATAATATATCAAGCGAGATGATTAAATGTAACCACCACATTAATACTGATTATCAATTCCATGCCGGTTACTTACTACTTTATTTATTCTATTCACTAATATGTCTGCTATTGTTATTCCAAGTTTGGATAGATTATAATCTTCCCAGAAGTAAAAAGGATTATGAGTAGGATATACTTTGTATAAATTTAGTCCTCAATCTACTTTTAGAGACGTTAAATCATCTAACGTCTTATTTTTTTATACTCAATTACAAAAATATATGTAAATTTAGTCATATCAATTATTTCGTAAAAATTCTCCATGATGGTGATACATAAATAGCAATTATTCTCTGAGTTTAAATAATTATAGTGATTTGACTTGATTTTAGCTGTATTAAGGTTTGTACCCAAGCATTTTCCCAATATCGCAGGAGACATCAGGATGAATAAATTATCAGTAAGCATAAGCGTTGTAATGCTTGGATTAGGGGTAATGATAACATCTACTTCACGTTTTAACCCACCAATGGCATTTTCTTCCCAGCAATCTACAGCAGAGGGGGAAGTTAAAACGCTGTTTACTCAAGTTAATACTGATAATTCGGTCGTTGCTACTTCTGGATGGAAACAGTTTTATTCAGATGAAGGAAATTTTTCGATTTTTCTACCTAGTAAGACCGTAACTAACTTGAATTCTAAAAGTGAAGATTATTCAATAAACATTTATTATGCCGATACTAAGAAAAGCTCGTATATAGTTGGCTATGTTGATTACAATAATGATTTGACTGATTTATCGCTTGATAACATATATAATAATTTTTTGAAAGATTTCTTAGGTAATGATATCAAGTTACTTGAACAGCAAGATGTGACATTATCCAAATATCGGGGAATAGAAGTAGAATATCAAAATAGCGACCAAAAAATAGCTGCAAAAAGTCGCTTGTTTTTAGTAGGAAAAAGATTATACCTTTTAGATATTTCTAACTACAAAGCTGGAGATGCTAAACAATTTTTTAATTCTTTTCAGTTAGAAAAGAAAATGAAAAAAGATTCTGTTGAAATAGCTATTAAAAGGTAGCATTAATTGGAAAAATTGCCTCTGCAAATAATTCAGTCTTAAAATCAATTAATTGGAGCAAAACCTGATTGTTCTATTAATTGTTTACCCTCAGTTGATTTTAACCAATTTGCATAAGCTCTAGCTGCTTGAGCCGCTTTTTTAATATATTCAAAATCTGGTTGTAAATCTGGTTCACCTATGTTGATAGCATCTTTTTTATAAATTACATACAAACGTCTAGTTATGGGATACTCGTCATGACTAGATAATTTATCAATATTTACTGCATTTGGCTTTTGTTTACAATCAGGATAAGGAATCCACGGCTGTTTATAGGGAGCAACCATATGATTATTTGTGTTGCCTAATTTCAAAGTTTTCACGCTACATTGATTAACAACTTCTGAAGCAGAAGCATAATAAATACCCCCTTTATTTTTCGCTACCTTACGTATACCTTGCGTGGTATTGGGAACGAGTTGAAGATTTTTTTTATCGAATTCTTTACCTCTTAAAATATATTGGTAAAAATATTCTACAGTTCCTCCTGATTTTCGATGTCGAGATATTGGTACTATTTGTATGTCTTCTCCGCCTAAATATTTCCAGTTATTAATCTTACCTGTATAGATATTTTCAAGTTCGGTTATTGTTAATTCGTTAACTTCCAAACTAGGATGTACAGCTATTGCAATTGCATCGATAGCTACAGGTATTTCACCTAAAATAATACCTTGTTTTTTTGCGGATTCTCTTTCTTTCAGTGTAATCTTACGAGAAGATAATGCAAAATCTATTTCTCTATTTAAAAGCATTTTAATTCCCGTACCGGAACCCAGATTATCTTTAGTTGGATTGGTGTATTCGAGCTGGAATTCGGGATAAATTACATCAAGGACTCTTTCTACTTTATCGCGAATAGGAACCCAAGTAGTGCTTCCTCCGTAACGGAATTTTCCTGAAGGAATACTTGCTAAATCTGGTTCTGTAACCGTTGCTTTTCCACCAGATATAGTTACTAATTTATCTTGGATTCTTTTGAGTTTGGCAGACAAATCCCAAGCTAAAAAAGCGTAAATACTGCCGATAAGTAAAACAGCCAATAATATTGGTTTAATATATTTATTTTTATTAGATTTTAACTCGTCTTGTTTTTCGTCAATTTTTTGATAATCGACACGATTAGGATTAAGCGATTTCCAAGTTAAATATTTCACATTGGGTGCAATACAAATTGTAGGAAGCCAAATTGCACCGGGATAATCTAAATTGAAATGTTCTAATCTTTTTCTGGCTCTATTTAAAGCTGTAGAAAGCGATTGATTCCCAGTAAATTCTTTAAAGAAGTGCTTTAAAAATTCTATTGCAACCTTATCCGGTACGGGTTCTCTCATTACAATACATCGAGGTAAATGGAGTTGCGCTAGTTGATTTGCTAACCCCAAACCATCACAGGAATTAAAAATTGCTAACTGTAATCCCTTGTTAATAGCTTGTTTTAAAGCTTCTTTGAATTCCTCAATGCTCAAATTATCTGTGTCATTGAGTTCAATCCAACCAATCTGTCCATCTTCTCTACTTCCGCTGTGACCCGTAAATATAAAAATATGATATCCCTGGTCGTTCCACAAAGCATTACATAATTCTTCACGACTAGGTTGCATTAAACAAATAACTTCCGCACCATGTTGTTCCAATTCTTTGATGACTTCCAAATCATTTTTAGTATTGATACCGTCGCTTCTACCGACAGCAACTAAAACCCTAATCTTTGAACTTTTAGGAAGCGGATAATTTGTCTTTTTATATGTATTTTTTGCCGCACTTAAAGCAATTTCTACTTGGGGATAATGCTCTTCAAATAAATTCCATTCTTGCCAAGGAAGACGACGTAAACTAACATCTTTAGCATCTATGATAACGCGAATTTCTTCATTGTTTTGATGTAACTGTTGGGCAATAGCAATCAATCGGTCGCGTACTGGCAACCATCTGGAATCACCGCAGTTAAGCCATTGATTTAAGCACTCTTTAACTGAAGTTGTATGTTTAGCGCTGGAATATTTTGTGACGCTTTTAGGAGTTATACGCATTCCCGGTGCGGGTGCAATATATGAGCGTACTGCTTCAATTTGACGATAAGCTAGTTGCCAATTATTGAAAGATGTTTCTAGCTGGGATGGTAGAGGAGGTAGAAATCCCTCCGTTTCAATATCTAGTTGCTTCGCAGTTAAATCTACCTGAAATCCCTCTTTACTTTCCCTGATTTTAAGTTTGACAATTGTCATAATATTTTGTCATTCTCCTAATTTTATATTTGATATTTTTAAATTTTAAATTTGAGGTTATGGAAATAATCTCTTAGCTTTAAAGCTGAATGCATGCAGTTTTTAATCCCTTTTTATATGTAAATATATATCTATTTTTCGGAAAATTTGGTACGGCTTACATCTTGTACTATTGTCTATATTCCCGGTTCCTTTGTTTCTTTTAGATTTCGCAATTATAAACCGGGTTTATTTAATTTTCTTGACGTATCGGGGATGAAAAATATCCCCTTACCAAACTAATCTATTGACTTTACTTTTCGCAGAGTTTAATATCTATGAGCATCTACCCAATCTCCTCATCGAGAATATAATTACTAAACAAAATATTGATTTGGCTTTAGATAGAAGAAAGTCTACACCCATATTTCCGTAAAATATAAAATCTGTATTAAACAATAAACTCTTCGATGATACTTATTTCTCCTAATTTCAATTCCACGCTAAATTTTTCTTCATGCTGACAATCAAATTCTAACTGCATCCAATCATTAGCGATTTCGGCTTGAGTGTTCATACAAGCATCTCCCGATTCATCAAAAATTGTCAGTTGCAAATCTTGAGGTAAATGAAGCGTATTTTCTGCTGGGTAAACTCGCAAACGAATATCAAAGACAGCGCTATTTGTAGGTGTTAATTCCATTAATAAAACTATCTGTCTGCCTACATCAACTACTTTGGCACGACTGATAGAACTTGTTTGAGAATCTTGATATTGACGGGTCATAGTCGCTGTACTTCTAAAGCTACCAGCTAACACTAATTCTGGGGATTCCCAATCTTGATTAAATATTCCTTCCAACCATTGACACAAATTGACTTTCATTTTGCGTCGATTGATAATATCTATAAGAATATCAATAGATTCAAACCGATTAATTTCAATAATTTCTGAATTATTAATAATTGGTCTTGCTGGAACAAAACCTAATATTTCCACAAAATCTAGCTGTTTGTTAAACCGAACAGCTATGTAACCAATTCGTTCTTGAGTTACTTCTTGGGGTAAAACTACAACTTCTTCACCCGGCAATACCGGACGGCACTCTATTCTACCAACATTGGGTAACATCAAGTCAGCAATATCAAAAAACGTCCTGGTACTCCAATTCCAGCTATCGCTTTGATGCAAGGCTGTTTCTATGCTTAACCATTTAAGATAATTATTAACAGCATAAACTGCTAGAGTATTTAAATAAACTTGTTTACCCTTGTCTAGGCCATCTTGCTCTGCTGCAAATTCTTCAGCTTTTTGATGAGCATCTTTCCCTAAAGGAATTTGTAAGTAATCTGGTTGGGTACTGTTCATTAATTAATCCTTGATCTTCATTCCAATTTCTTTAAGTAAAGGTAAGCATTTTTTTTTCCAGTGAGAATATATGGTTTGATTGCTTACATTTAATTCTCTGGCTATATCAGCAATTTTATGAGAAGGTTTTGTTAATAATAACCTTTGTGCTAATAATTGACAGTTACACTCCGCATTATTGCGGATACAACGACGTTTTAACTCGTTCCCTGTGTCTTGCTCGATAAACTTGGCAACTCTTTCACCCCAAGTTTTCTTTTCAGATTTCTGAATTTCCGCAATTTTGATATCTAGCAAGTCTAAACTAGTACTCCCACCTTGAGAGTCAGCTAAAATATCTAGTCTAGTAACTTTGCTGCCTTCATCATTACTAATTGGCTGATCTAAACTAATCGTATAATGACTATCAGAAGCATATAAATCTTTGATACGCCACTTCAGATAGCCATTAATCCATCTAGTTAAAGTAATTTGCAAAGATTCACTTGAATCTACTTTTGAATTATCAAATTTATGAATACTCCGACAAAACCATTCCCATGTTTTGTTTAGAGCTTCTAAATAATCCTGATGACCATCTTTTTTTATTCCAGGAAACTGCTGAACAATTATCAATAAATTGTTTAAAGCTTTTTGTCTTTGTGGAGTACCTTCTTCATAACGACATACTTCCTCAATTAATTTTTGAAGTTGTTGTTCCACTCCTCTTTTCTCCAAAATCTATGATAAATTAGAAAACTACATTTACAGCAACATCCTATCCGACAGATAGATAAATCAATTGTTATATATATTACTTTGGTAATTCAGTTTTATGTAGTATTTTCATAAAAAGGATATATAGCTTATATTAGTACGCTGAAGGTTAAAGATAGTTAATAGAAGGTTAATCCCGGATTGAGTAATATTAAATTTTGTAGATTATTGGTATGAAGGGATGCTGGGATAATAATCAAAGAAGGGATTAGAAAGCAGCGAGTGACAATTAGGTAATATGAATAGTATTTATTATTAATCTCAATGATTAAAGCTTATTCCTTTTGTATAGTTAGAATTTCAAGTATCGTAGGTTGGGTTAAACGTAAGTGAAGCGAGAGCATAGTCTTGTACCGTTTAACTCAATCTAAATAGATAATACAGATAATGCTCCCTACTCCCCTTATACTAAGCAATTGCTACAGTTCTTATTAACTAACAATTATCTCTTCACTCATTCGCAACTCTAATAAATCCATTAATTCATCTACATCTTGATTTAATTGTTCAAAACAAACCGGTGGTGGAGTTTCCGGTTCAAAATAAATCAACTTGATTTGCTCTTTACCAATACCTATCATCAGAACTTCGACTTCAGGTTTATGATTATCTATCAAACCTAAAATTTCTTGCAGCTTATTATCAACATTATCGTTAAACTTTTGAATTGCCGATTGCGGACAATATACAAAATGCGGTTTCGGCTGTAAATCAATACCAACAGTACCGTTACTATTACCATTTTGCTGCCAAAGTCCCCACGAAAGGGCTGCTAATTCAAGGTGATGCGCTTTTACGAATTTATCTAGCTGATGCAGCCATTTGGGTTGGGGTATTTCAGGTTGGGTGCTAGCAAACATGGTTGTATTGTTGAATACGCAGTTCAAATAATTTTATCAGTTAACAGCGAACAATTAACAACTGATAACTGATAGCTGCTCACTGCTCGCTGCTCGCTGCTAAATGTTCTTTGCTGGGTGGTAATAATAATTGTTTTGGTTTGGGTTTGAGGTGTGCTTTCATCCGAATCAATAAATATGTCATGGGAATACTTAAAATAAAGCCAATGACAATAAAGAATCTCCAGATAAAATGCCATTCTAAGATTCCTTCTACTCCTGCAATCTCATAAAAGAAGCGATTATGTGCAATTAATTTAGGGGTTGATTTATCTTGAGGTATTTCAAACAAAAATTCGTAATATGGATAGTGGTCGTTACTAACTTGTCCACCATTGACTGCGATAAATAAATATGGCTGCTTATCTTCATTTTCAGCTTCGATTACTATACCTTCGAGCCGCTTTGCATCACCTTTAGAAATTAAATCTCCAGTAACAGCATCGGGTTTAAATTCACCGTTGTATCCCGGTTCTCCTTGATATAAAAGTTCAGTTTTTTCTAAATAATTATATAAAGAATTTAATTTATCTGGAGAAATATAAGGAGTCTTTTTTGGTAATTTCCCTTTTTTAAATAGAGATAGAATAATCCGACTGCTATCACAGTATTCTGTACTGCACTTTCCCGTCCCGCAACTACTTTCGAGATTTTCACTAGCTGACTGAATCTCTTTTATGCAGGAACTCGAAGTATCAATTTTAAATATTCTAGTGCCATTATTTCGTTTGATGCTAGAGACGGGAGTAATCGAGCGAACTTTCTCGAATTCTTCTATTTTTTGAGGTAATTCAGGAGGGCTGAAATAATATCCCCAATAAGATTTAGAAATTAATATAGAACCTAAGAAACCAGCAAAAATACTGCCACCAAAAGTAAGTAAAAATGCTGATATAATCCAAATTGGTTTTGGATGATAATTATTCTTCATCAGTATAAATAACTGTATAACTCAAAACACTGTTATAACTACTAATAGTGTTTCTATCAAGTTATTTTATGTCCGGACGAAACAGTGAACAGTCATCAGTCATCAGTGAACAGTTAATACTAAAAATATTGAGTATGTTCGGTTAAATAAAACTTTGAAAAAATAAAAAATTCAAAGTTACCGTAACGCACCAATTAACCTTAAGAAAAAAAATTTGGATGCCATTGGATAGCAATGTTGGGTTAAGACACGATAATATCAATTTTCGTCAATTTTCTAAAATGCTTGTCGTATCTAACCCAACCTACTAACTGATAACTGTTCACTGTTCACTGTTAACTGTTAACTGTTGGCTGATTTCAACCCAGATTGTACTCTCCACAAACTTGTGTAAATTCCGTTATGTTCTAGTAGCTCTTCGTGAGTTCCGGATTCGACAATTTCGCCGTATTCTACAACATATATGCGGTCTGAATTACGAATTGTGGAAAGACGATGTGCTATTGCAATAGTGGTTCTGTCTACGGTGATTCGTTCTAAGGAGCGAGCGATTGCTGCTTCGGTTTCGTTGTCTACGGCTGAGGTGGCTTCGTCTAATATCAAGATGGGGGGATTTTTTAAGATTGCTCTTGCTATTGCTATTCTTTGTCTTTGACCCCCGGATAGTTTTTGTCCACGTTCGCCTACTATTGTTTGATAACCTTGGGGTAGCTGCATGATGAATTCGTGAGCTTCCGCAATTTTAGCGGCTGTCATGATTTCTTTATCGTTAGCATTGAAGGTTCCGTAAGCAATGTTTTCCGCTACGCTACCGTGGAATAAAAATACGTCTTGGCTAACTAAACCCATGCAGCGACGTAAATCTTGTAAATTAATATCTTCTAAATCGATATTATCAACAGTAATTGTTCCGGAAGTTACTTCGTAAAATCGCAGCAATAATTTAACTAAAGTGCTTTTTCCAGAACCTGTAGAACCGACTATAGCAATAGTTTTTCCTGCGGGAATTTCTAAGGATAAATTTTTAATTACTGGCTCTCTATCTTTGTAGGCAAAACTAATATTATTAAACTTAATTTCACCGCGTACTTTTTCAATGGGTAAATCAACCTTTCCAGGATTAATAGTGATGGGAGTATCCAACAAATTCATAGCGCGATTGGTGGAAGCCATTGCCCGTTGATACAAATCAAATGTATGTCCTAATCTGGTTAAAGGCCACAGCAATCTTTGAGTTAAGAAAACTAAAACGCTGTAGGTTCCGACGGTCATTCTACCTTCAACTGCTGACATTCCTCCAAATAATAGCAGTGCGGTGAACCCGATTAAAATTAGCATTCTAATCAAAGGAACAAAAGCAGCAGAAAGTTTGATTGCTTTACTATTACTGCGGCGATAAGCTTCACTTTCCGATGCTAAACGACAAGTTTCATAATCTTCAGCAGTAAAACTTTTAATAGTAGTAATACCGCCCAAATTATTAGACAAACGTGAATTGAGAAAACTTAATTTTTCCCTAACGTCAGCATAACGGGGTTCTAATAAATCTTGATAAGCAAAGGTTCCCCAGAGAATAAACGGAATGGGTAACATGGTCATCCATGCCACATCAGGAGCTAGAATAAGGAATGCACCACCAAGAATTATGATTGTTGTGGCTGTTTGCAATATATCGTTCGCTCCCACATCTAAAAAGCGCTCCAGTTGGTTGATATCATCGCTGAGGATAGACATCAAACCCCCAGTACTGCGTTCTTCAAAGTAAGCTAATTCTAAATTTTGCAAGTGCTTATAGGCATCTAAGCGCAAATCGTGCTGAATCGTTTGGGCTAAATTCCGCCATAGAGTTTCCAAAGCGTACTCAAAAATGGACTCCAATACCCAAGTCAGAACCGTTAGAAAAGCAAGTATTAAAAATTGCCAAAAAATATCTGTGATTCCCCAACTGGCAATGATAGAATCTTCCTGCTTGACAACAATATCAACGGCAAAGCCGATTAACACTGGAGGTGCTAAATCGAAGACCTTATTCAGAACGGAGCATATTACCGCCAGCCAGATTTTTTGGCGATAATCATGTCCGTAGTCAAGCAAGCGTTTCAGCGGATGCGTTGAATTTCTACGCTGTTCTTGCAACTGATTGGATTTAAGTACTTGAGCCACAATTTTAGGTAAATGCTAGAAACTTATATTACCATGTTGCGACTGTTCAGTTGACACCGAATGGAATTAGTCAACAGTTAACAGTAAAAAGTTGACAGCTAACAGCTATTAATGAGTTTGAAACAACTAATTTGTTGAAGTTTAATAACTGCATTTTAGTTTACATTTAGGACAGCAATTCATAACATAGAAAGGAGCATTCAATTGAAAAATCAGCAATTAGGTGGATTGCAATCAGCAATTGCAGGGGTATTATTATCATTACTAGTTATTTTTGCTTTGAATGCATTTGTAATTATTAATCCCGGTCAAGCTGGAGTTCTGAGCGTATTAGGAAAAGCTCGAGATGGTGCTTTATTAGAAGGCATTCACTTTAAGCCACCAGTAATTTCTAATGTGGATATTTATGACGTAACAGTACAAAAATACGAGATTCCTGCCCAAAGTTCTACCAAAGATTTGCAGGAATTAACTGCAAAATTTGCGATAAACTTTCGTATCGATGCTGATGGAGTTGTGGAAATTAGAAGAAAGCAGGGAAGTTTGCAGAACATTGTATCGAAAATAATTGCACCACAAACTCAGGAATCCTTTAAAATAGCAGCAGCGAGAAGAACGGTAGAAGAAGCAATTACCAAGAGAAGAGAGTTAAAGACTGATTTTGACGAAGCTCTAGGACAACGTTTAGACAAGTACGGAATCATTATCCTGGATACTAGCGTCATTGACTTAACTTTCTCTCCGGAATTTGCCAAAGCTGTTGAAGAAAAGCAAATTGCTGAACAACGTTCGCAAAGAGCAGTTTATATCGCAGCAGAAGCAGAACAAGAAGCAATAGCTGAGATTAACCGAGCCAAAGGTAAAGCGGAAGCACAAAAACTTTTAGCTGAAACTTTGAAAGCTCAAGGTGGACAGCTAGTACTGCAAAAAGAAGCTATTGAAGCTTGGAAAAAAGGTGGGTCTCAAATGCCGAAAGTTTTGGTCATGGGAGACAAGTCCAATTCCAGCGTGCCATTTCTATTCAATTTAAGTAACATACAAGATTAATCCCAACTGTAAATTTTTGGTAGAGTAGATACTCTACCAGAATGCCAAGTAAACCCCTAGTAGATTTCAAGTTACGCTTATGACAAGCAAACCCCAAACCCAACTTACGGTTGAAGAAGCCAAGAAAATATTAAGTAAGTATGACTTTGTTGACGTAGCACCCCAACTGAAGCCATCACAAAAAATTTCAGTCCGTCGGGCTTTGACTTTGCTTGCTAGACTTTGCGATTATCAAATTCTGGGTATTTCTGCCAATACCACTGAAGAAGGGATAAAAGCAATGGAAAGTTATTCCAGAGCATTGGGATACGAACCACCAAGTAATTTACCATCAATTGAAGGTCCCGTCTATATTAAACTAAATGGTAAGAATGGCTTGTGCTACATTGATTCCTATTTGGGACATCATCGTGGGGTTTTAGTTTCTTGTCAATCTTGTTCCGAAGGTGGAATGAATCATATGTATGGTCATTTACCCTTAGATTTATTTGATTAAATATTATAGGGCATTGGGCATAGCGCAGGTTGCATTGGGCATTGGGCATTGAAAATTACAATGTATTACGGTTTTCTATAGTCTCATTGCTTTTTAAATATTTAAAAGCCGTAATGCGCTGATTAATAGTAGTGCGTTACGGTTTTTAGTTTTTTATTGAAGGAATAGGAAATAGGGATTATAGCGCTTTTCACTTGGGTGCAATACAAAGAAAATTGGTAAAATAAAAATTGTGCGGACAGGGATGTCCACCCCACAAGAGTATATTCTACTCAACCGAAAACCGTTATATTTAGTTCCCAGATTCTAACTAAAACTTGTTTCGGGAATATTCTGCTTTTTAATATTTTAATATGTCCTTAATACTTTTATTGTAACGGCTTAGAGAACTAAGCTATCTTAATAAATGGTGCCTGCACCTTATTTAATTTATATAATCTTAAATCAAAAACAAAACGAATCCGTTGTTAAAATCTACAATCCATCTTGGAAAGTTTGGGGGGAAGAACATCTCCACCCCCAACTTTCCGCAAAATCTAAAATCTAAAATCTAAAATCCTATGGGTGTTATTACGCTACAGTCTGTCAAAAAAGATTTTGGCATTAAGGAAATTCTTAAAGATGCTTCTTTTAGTTTAAATGCTGATGAAAAGGTTGGTTTAATTGGTACTAATGGTTCCGGTAAATCTACCTTGTTAAAAATGATTGCTGGAATCGAACCAATTGATGGTGGTGAGATTATTGTTAATCCCGGTGCTAAGGTTATATATTTACCACAGCAGCCGGATTTAGATGAAAGTCGCACGGTTCTAGAACAGATTTTTGCCGATAGCGGCGAACAAATGAATCTAGTGCGCGAATATGAAGAAATTTCTGATAAATTAGCTAAAAATCCCGAAGATAATCAGCTTTTATCGCGTTTGGGTGAAGTGACTCAACGTATGGATATTATTGGTGCTTGGGAAGTAGAAACCAATGCCAAAATTATTCTTTCTCAGTTAGGAATTAATGATTTTGATGCCATAATTGGTACTTTATCTGGTGGTTATCGCAAGCGCATTGCTTTAGCTACTGCTTTGTTATCGGAACCAGATTTATTATTAATGGACGAACCGACAAACCATTTAGATGCTGATTCTGTGGAGTGGTTGCAAAGTTATTTGAATCGCAGAAATGGCGCTTTATTATTAATAACTCACGACCGCTATTTTTTGGATAAAGTAACAAATAGAATTATTGAAATTGACCGGGGAGATTTCTATACTTATTCCGGTAATTATTCCTATTATTTACAGAAAAAAGCCGAAGCTGAAGAATCTGCTGCTAGCAGTCAGCGTAAATTTAAAGGAGTATTGCGACGGGAATTAGAGTGGTTAAAAAGAGGACCAAAAGCGAGAAGCACCAAGCAAAAAGCCAGAATTGATAGAATTAGCGAGATGCGGTCAACTGAGTTTAAACAAGCTCAGGGGAAAGTCGATATTTCTACAGCTAGTCGTCGGATTGGGAAGAAGGTTATTGAGGTTAATAATGTCTCGAAATCTTTCGGAGAACGAACTTTATTTAAAGATTTTACTTACGAATTTAGTCCGGAAGATAGAGTCGGGATTATCGGAGAAAATGGTGCGGGTAAATCTACTTTAATCAATATTATTACCGGTAAAGAACAACCAGATACCGGTGAAGTTGATATTGGTTCTACCGTTTATATTGGTTATTTCGACCAGCATTCTGAAGAATTGATTGGTGCTTCTAATGATTCGCAGCGAGTAATTGACTATATCAAACAGGAAGGTGCAGAATTTATTGAAACTGCTGATGGAACGAGAATAAGTGCTTCTCAAATGTTAGAGAGATTTTTGTTTCCTCCAAATCAGCAATATGCTCCCATAAATAAACTTTCCGGTGGTGAAAAACGACGCTTATTTTTGTTACGAATTTTGATGAGTGCGCCGAATGTTTTGATTTTGGACGAACCGACAAATGATTTAGACGTTCAAACTTTAGCGGTATTAGAAGATTATTTAGAAGACTTCAAAGGCTGTGTAATAGTAGTATCTCACGACCGCTACTTTTTAGACCGTACCATCGATAGAATTTTTGCTTTTGAAGATAAGAAGATTCGCGAATTTCCCGGTAATTATTCGGTTTATCTTGATTTTAAGCAAGCAGAAGCAGCAAAAGAAAAGCAATTACAGGCTGAATTAGAGAAAAGCAAGCCAAACGTACCAGCGCAGAAAGTAGAGACTCAAGTTAAGAAAGAAGATAATAAAAAGAAGAAGCGTTTATCAAATTGGGAAAGGAAAGAATTCGAGCAGTTAGAAGGTAAAATAGCAGAATTGGAAGATGAAAAGACCGAAGCGGAAATGGCTTTAACGAAAGCT